>CAKKQL010000063.1 GCA_919902095.1 Acidiferrobacterales bacterium | reverse complement strand
ACGCCAAGGACACGCCGTTTCGTTATTTCGAAACCCATGCCGGCGGCGGGCGCTACGATCTCGAGTCCGAGGCAGCGCGGAAAACCGGCGAATGGCGTGACGGCATTGCGCGGCTGTGGGCGCGGCCGGACGAGTTTCCCGAGCTCGCCGATTATCTCGCTGCCGTGCGCGCGGCCAACCCGGGCGGCAAGCTGCGTTTTTATCCCGGCTCGCCGCGAATGGCGCGTTCGCTGTTGCGGGCGCAGGACCGCATGCTGCTGTTCGAACTCGTGCCCGAAGAGTGCGAACGCCTGGGACACGAGTTCGCGCGCGATGTGCAGGTGCGTATCCGGGCGCAGGACGGTTATGCCGGTTTGAAGGCGGTGCTCCCGCCGCCGGAGCGCCGCGGGCTGGTGCTGATCGACCCGCCGTACGAGGCGGCGACGGAATTCACCGAGGCGTTTAAGGCGCTGAAGACGGCGCACCAGCGCTGGGCCACGGGCGTGTACGCGCTTTGGTACCCGATCAAGGAGCGTATGCCGGTGACGCGGCTGCACAAGCGGCTCGCGGCGAGCGGTATGCGCAAGGTGTTGTGCGCTGAATTCCTGGTTTATCCCGAAGACACTGCCTTTCGGCTGAATGGCTGTGGGATGGTAATTGTGAACCCGCCGTGGAAACTCGACGACACTCTGCGCGGACTGTTACCGCGATTGCTGGCGGCGCTCGAACCCGTCGCCGGGCGTGGCCAGACTACGGTTTCGTGGCTAGTGCCTGAATGATATGCGTGCAGCCGGCGGTGTTTGGGCGGCCGACAACCGCGTACCAGGAAGCCTCTGAATAAGATGATCTACCGCCAAGACGCCAAGAAAAGAGGCGATTAAATTCAAACAGAAAATTCTTGGCGTTCTTGACGTCTTGGCGGTTCAAGAGGACTTATATCAGCTTCCCTAGCGTGCGCCCAAGGTTGCGGCCGCGAGCGCGGCCACAGCCGCGGTTTCGATGCGCAGAATCGCCGGCCCCAGACTGAACGGCCGCGCGCCCGCGGCCATGACCTCCGCCAGTTCCTGCGGCGTGAAGCCGCCTTCCGGACCGATCAACAGCGTAAGCGTGTTTGTCTGCTGGCCGATGAAAGCGGCGGGGACGTCCGTGGTCGGATGCGCGACCCACAGGTTTCCCGGCGGTACGCGCCGCGCAAGTTCGCGCGGGCTCGCCGGCGCCTCGATCTCGGGCAGATAAAACCGCCGACTCTGCTTGCAGGCTTCGAGGCAGATGCGCCGCAGCCGCTCGCGGCTGTTCGCGCCCGGTTTCACCACGCTGCGCGTACACACCAGCGGCGTGAAGCGCACCATTCCCAATTGCGTCGCCATGTCGAGCAGCACCGCGGCGCGGTCGCCTTTCGGCAGCGCGCAGGCGAGATGCACCGCCGGCCGCGGGTTCGGCATGCGTTGCCGATCGGTCAGTTTGGCTTCGAGCGTATGTCGGCGCCGGTCCACGGCGGTCACCACCGCGCGCGCGGCCGTGCCCTGGCCGTCAAACAAGCCGATGTCACCGCCCACCTGCAGCCGCCGCGCCCCGAGGGCGTGGCTGGCCTCGTCGCCGGTGAGGGTCACGCGCTCACCCACCACGTCCGGCAGCGGCGCGCAATAAAACAGCGGCGGGAAGGTATCGGCCTTGGCAACTGCTCCCGGCGTTGCTCTCGGCGGCTGTTCCCGACGCCCCCCCATCCGTGGGGTCGTACCTCCTGCATCCATGCAGTCGTCCGGCGGCGTGGGCGGTATCATTGCGCTAGGATAGCACGCACACGAATAACGCTGTTTCCCCAGGAGCGCGGACGATGAGCTGTTGTTGTGTATCGAGCGGTGGCATCGGCAAGTTCTTCGGCCACTTCGCGCGCCGTTATCGGCGGCGCCACGAACGGCGCGGATTCGAGACAACGCAACGTCAGTTGCTGGAGGGTCTGCATCAGGCGGAGGTTGCCGGCGCACGCTTGCTGGAGATCGGTTGCGGCGTGGGTTATCTCCACCGGCAATTGCTGCGCGACGGTGCGATGCGCGCGCTCGGCGTGGATATCTCAGAAGCGATGTTAGTGCAGGCGCGCGAACTCGCGCGTGCCGCGGGCCTCGCGGATCGTGCCGAGTATCGACAGGGGGATTTTGTCGAACTGGCCGGGGACATCGGTTCGGTGGACGTCACCGTGCTCGACAAGGTGGTGTGCTGTTATCCCGATGCCGAGGCGCTGGTGACGAAATCGCTCGCCAAGACCCGGCGCGTTTACGCCCTGACCTATCCGCGCGACCATGTCTTCAACCGTGTCGGCGTGCGCGTACTCGGGTTATTCCTGTGGCTTGTGCGTTCGACCTTCCGCAGTTACGTCCACGACCCGCGCCGTATCGAAGACTGGATCGCCGCCGCGGGTTTCAAAAAGCGCTACGAGAACCAGACCGCGATCTGGCTGACGCAGGTGTACGTGCGGGAATGAGGCGTGCGTCGACTGGATCGCCACAGATAAATTTTCGAATGGCGGAGCCACAAGTAAGTGTTTCATATGCGGTTTCAGTCGAAATTCCAATTTTGTACGGTATAGCGTATAAAAATGGAAATCTTCGGATTCGTCCAAAAAAAACAGACAGAGAACGATGCCGGATAATCGTCGGTCTCTGCCTCACAATATTGTGACCCATGGCACTCCATCCTGAATTCCCGAAATCACCTTACGCCGAGCTGCTGCCAGATCAACGCTGGTTCCCGGCAGCGGAAGAGCTGCGGAGCACTGCGTATGAAAAGCTGCTGCCGCCTCTGGTTGCGAAGATTCGCAGCGAGGTAACCGCGTGGCGGAACAAGGGTTATGCAGGAGCTTCGGACATCTCACAGCGCGCTGTAGGAGGTGACGAAGAGCCTCGCACGCCAGCTCTTGGCCTCGGTGAGTGCCAGTGCCAAAACGTCATGATGCCCGGTGGCTCACGACGCAGGGGAGAAGTGACGGATTTATTTTCTCTAACTCGGACCAGATACCGGAGCGGATAATGACCGACAACCAGCTTTGCCACATCAATATCTACTGTGACGAAAGTCGGCATACGTCCGACCCTCGCGACCGATATATGGCTATCGTAGCGATTGCCTGTTCTTGAGGTCACAAGTTGGATATTGGACGACACATAAACAAAACATGCTCGGACTGCATGATCTACTTCAGCGTAACGTCGCCCTAAGCAAATGCGGGCGCGACGGTTTCTTTGATTTCCCGAACGACTACGGTTCACCGAGTTACTGGACGGCATACACGGCACGTGCGCGCCTACGGAATCTGCGTCTGGCGGAATTGGGTATTCCGGCTGGTGAAGCCCTGGACTATGCGCGGGCGATCCGGATTCAACGTGCGCTGGGCGAGCCGGATACCTACTCGCACGAACGAAAGCGCGCCGGCTTAAACTACAGCCCGCTCGTGTTACTGGAGGGCCGTGAGCAGACGGATCAGGCGTTTGGTGAAATCAGCAACTGTATTCGCGGGCTGTTCTCGGAGCCGAAGTACGCCGTGTTTGTCTCAACCATTTGTGATCTCATCGGCGACCTGCTCGATAACGTGTGGTCGCATGGCAAAAGCACCGGCTTTTCCATGGCGCAGAAGTGGCGAGACCACCAGCCCGGAGAGTTCGTTTTCGAGTTCGCCGTGGCCGACTGTGGACTGGGCTTCTTGCGGGAGGTGAAGCGCACGAGCATTCAGGACATCGAGACCGATCAGGCGGCAATCCAGTGGTGTATTCAGAGGGGACATTCCACGAAGATGAAGTCAGTTTCCGACTGGGCGCAACGCCTGCCGCAGGACATTATGAACAATCCCATGCCAAACGTGGGGCATGTGGTGGAATCCGACAACCACCACTTGGGCCTTGGACTTGCCAAGCTCGTAGAGGGTGTTGAACGATTTAACGGCTCGCTCTGGCTGGCCAGTGGCGCCTCCATGCTGGGTATCCATCCCGATAAAAGCCACGTCTACGAGGAATTGCGCATCCCCTGGCAAGGGGTCGCTATTGCCTGCCGGTTTGAATCGGCGCGGGTGGCCGAACATCTGGCGGCTCGTCCGAGAGACGAATTTGAGGATATACTTAAATCATTGATCCAGAGTTAGCCATGGCCGACATCCTTTACACCATCGTCGAGACCGACTTGGCATCGCGCCAGGCGGCAGCACGCTTTCGCGCCGTGGTTGAGGAACGTGCGCTGGCCAGCGACCGTGTAGCCATCGATCTCAGCGCGGTGCTCTCACTCTCCGAGTCCTACGCCGACGAGTTGTTCGGCGTGCTGGTGGCGCGTTATGGACTGGAGTGGTTCGCCGGCCATCTCAGCGTTCACGGCGCGAACCCGGCGGTGTTTCGGTCAATCGCCAACGCGATCCGGTATCGCCTTGAGGTGGTGGCGCCCGGGACGCCGGATATTGCCTTGCTTGCGGCGCGCAAAGCGCTGGAATCGCGCCAACGGCCGTCGGTTTGAGTTTTACGACAACCGGCACATAACTCATCTACGTCAGATTGCTACCCCTGTGGTTTCGACCCAGGGCGCGGGGCTCTTCGGGCCCCCTGCTTTTTCTGGCCGCAGGGTTGTTCTCGCAAGAAACGGTAGCGAATCCCAGAGCGAGAGCAATCAGGGACAGACCCCGGCATCCTGATGGAGTCCTTGACGAGGGACCTGTTTGTCAGCCCGCCGCGCGTTCGGCGCGCTTGCGGTCGGTCTCTTTCAGGAAGCGCTTGCGCAACCGCAGGTGGTTGGGCGTGACCTCGACCAGTTCGTCGTCGTC
>CAKKQL010000062.1 GCA_919902095.1 Acidiferrobacterales bacterium | reverse complement strand
GCCGGCGTTCTATTACGCCGAGGACTACCACCAGCAGTACCTCGCCAAGAACCCGGACGGTTACTGCGGCCTCGGCGGCACCGGCGTTGCCTGCCCGGGGTAAGCGCGTTTATACGCCGGTTTCCCCGGTCTCTGTTTACCAGCGGAAGGACACGTCCCATATGCGCCGGTTCGGGAAGGAGTAGACCAGGTCCCGTCGGCCGTCAGTGAGTGAGAGCCGGTGGATGTTGCCGCGTGCGCTGTCCCAGTTGGTGAAGAACAACTCGCCCCGACGGTTGAAGGCGATGCCGGCAATCGCCTCGCCGGGCAGCGCATACACCTCCACCGGAGCGGAGCCCATGGCGGGACTATCCACGCGATAGATCCGGCCTCCGATCAGGTTGCCGCTGGCCAGGTGCAACCGACCGGCGCCGTCGAACGCGAAATCCCCTTGCCAGAAACCGCGCACGTCGCTCAGTTGCACCCTGTAAAACGGCATGAAGCGGCGCAGAAGCGGGTTGTAGCGGTGGATCAGGCCGTCCGCCCGGGCACCGCTCGCCTCGCTGAAGTACACCCGGCCGGTGGTCGGATCGATACCGACGTCACGCACATAGGTGGTGTGGCGGTGAAATACCTCGGGCATGCCACCGGGACGCAGGCGATACAACACCGTGTCATTGGCGTTGGAATAATAAAGCGTTCCGTCCAAGCCGAAGGCCGAGTGGTAGAGGTGGCCGCTGGCAGCGGTGTGCAGGGCGCGTGGCGCGCCGTCGTGGACTTCGTATACGGACCCGGGTGATTCGTGCCAGTCGGTGAAGTAGAAGCGCGAATCGAAGTCGCCCGCGAGCGAATAGGGTTGTGGGTTCGCGAGCAGGCCGGGCGAGGTCGGCTCCAGTTGCACTCGCGCAATCCAGCGTCCTGGCAAGGGACTATCCACCGCGATCTGCTCGACGTTGTTGCGATGATCGCGCCCCTGCGTGGCAGGCGTGATATCCGCCGGTGCGACCGGGTCGGAATCGCCGCGGGTTGCCGCCGGCGTGAGTGGCGCGAGCACCCATGGCAAGTGCTCGGTACCGTCCGGCGCGATGAGGCTGAACTCGAGGTCGTTGACCAGCCGCGATTCGGTATCCGGCACATAAACACCCTCGTAGGCTTCGTCGTCCCAAGCGAGCGTGAACTGGATACGGTCTGTTCCGGACGCGACCAGGAACTCGTGATTATCCACCTCACTCCGGGCAGCGATGCTGTTTTCAAGCAGTTTCTTTTCTTTGATGATGCCGACCGCAGCGAGCGCGTTGACGAGACCGTAACCGGTGGCGTAGTCCGGTCCGGCATGGTAACGCACGTCCGCATCGGTGTCCGGATTGATCCAGTCGTGAGGATCGTTCACCGTGTCCACAAGGTCGGTGGCCGTCTGGATGAGCGCCGCCTTGAGCGTGGAGGGCAGAGGCGGTGCGGTGTCTAGGTCTATGCCATAGGTACGCGCATATTGTTGCAGCATGAGCGCCAAGGTTCCCGTAACGGCCGGCGCAGCCACCGACGTGCCCGATTCACCGGGGGTGTAACAGTTGGTCCCGGCGCGGGCGGTGTGGATGGAGTAGCCCGGTGCTACCACATCCGGTTTGATGCGCCCGTCCCAGGTCGGGCCGAGGCTGCTGAAATCGGCGAGATGATTAAGCGCGCCGGCGATGTTCGCCATCGTCGCGCCGACCGTAATCGGGTTTTTGGCGGCAGCCTCGACCGAAAAATAACCCTCGACCGAGGAATAGGCCGGAAAGCGGCCGTTGTTGCCGGCGGCCCAGACCATGGGCCGTGGCGGGATGGTGGCGCCCCCGACGCTTGCGGTGCCGCGCACGAGGTAGTCCATCTGTTTCGCGGTGCTCAGGTAACGGCCGTCGGTTTCCTGGACGTAGGAATGGTTGCTCACATCCATGCTGAGGGTATTGATCGATTCTGCAAAGTTGATGGGCGCAGGTCCCCAGCGCGGATGGGGGAACCAGGCCAGGAACTCGACCTCGGGCGCTATGCCACGAAACAGATACGGCAACGAGCCGCAGGGTGCGCTGCGGTAACCGCTTGCGCCGATGACACCCGCCACGGCGGTACCGTGCGGATCGGAAGAGGAACCGCCGGTGAAGATGCGGCTGCCCGTGACGGTGCCGGCCGCATCGTGCATCAGGAAATCCTCGTGGTCGGCATCCATGCCGGTATCCCAGACGCCGACCCGCACGCCCGCACCGGTCAGGCCGTAATAGACGGGTGCTCCCGCGCTCGCGTCGAATTGCTGCGTCTCATCGGCGTGGATGGCGGCGCGCGTAAAGTTGTTGAGCGGTAGGAGCGGCAATGGACCTTGGTCGATCCATTTGACCTGGTCGTATTCGGCGAGGGACGGGATGGCCCCCTTGGAGGCCAGGAGATACCAGCCGTGGCCTGCCGCCCAGGGTTGCATCTCCTTCGTATGCCGCTTCACGATCGCTTCTGCCTCGTCGCGCGGGACATCGCTGAAAAACTCGACAGACAACTTGATGCGCCCATCTTGTTGCACTGCCCACGTATAAGGGCGGTTTTCGCGCAGCTCAGGCGCGATCTTGTCCCCTGGCTGGATCTCGCCCAGCCAGCGCACCTGTCGCTGCACCGTTGCATCTCCCGGCGAAAATGCCTTTGCGACCGAGCACACCCATACGCGCGGGGCGACGTGAAACAGCAGCCGCAGACCCTTGGTCTCGAGAGCGCGCTGGGTCTCGCCGTCCGGTTGATCGTATAGCTGGACGAAAGCGTGCAGACGTGGCAAGGGAGTAGTGTCGAGCGCGGCCAGGAACGCCGGGCTGATTTCTTCCTTCGCGATGACGATCGTTCGCGACTTGAGCGGGACGATGGTTTCCTGTGTCGGGAGAGTCTGACAGGCGGGCAGTGGGATGAGCGCGAGGATCGCCAGCAGCGCAACAGCACGCTTGTTCATAAGCATCGACCTCCGTGTGCCGAATGCCGCGCGGCCCCGCATGGACGCAGATCGCGCGGTTCCTTGTTTCGACGGCAATGTACCACAAGCATGTTTCGCCGCCCATCGCCGTCAATTTGACCGCAGGGATGACCCGGCAGTAGGCTGTTCCTCCTCTGGAACCCACAACAACGTACAGGAGGCTTCGATGTTTCGTAGGCTTGTGGCTGTATTGATGCTGCTGTCCAGCGGCGCGGCCCTCGCCGCCGTCAAGGGCGAGGAAGTGGCGTACGAGGCGGAGGGCGTGGTCATGAAGGGCTACCTCGCCTACGACGATGAGATAAAAGGAAAACGCCCCGGTATCCTGGTGGTGCACGACTGGTGGGGGCACGGCGACTTCGTGCGCGACCGCGCCCGCGCGCTGGCCGCGCTCGGCTACACCGCGCTGGCGGTAGATATGTACGGCAATGGCAAACAGGTGGAGCATCCCGGCGACGCCGGCAAACTCTCCGGCGCGGTCCGGGGGGACCTATCCGTGATGAAGGCGCGCTTCAATGCCGGGCGCGATCTCTTGATCAGGCACGTCACGGTGGACGCTAGGCACATCGCCGCCATCGGCTACTCATTCGGCGGCAGCACGGTACTCGAGATGGCGCGCCAAGGGTCGGATATCGCCGGGGTGGCGAATTTCTACGGCGACCTGACAACGCAACATCCCGCGCGAAAGGGCGGGATTAAGGCGAAGATCCTCGTGCTGAATGCCGCGGCGGACGCCATGATCCCCCCGGAACAGGTCGACAAGTTCAAGCGGGAGATGGCGGCCGCAAGGGCGGACTACCGGTTGATCAACTACCCCGGGGCAAAACATCTTTTCTCCCGTCCGGACGCCGATGCGCTCGCGAAGAAATACAACCTGCCGCTCGCCTACGATG
>CAKKQL010000061.1 GCA_919902095.1 Acidiferrobacterales bacterium | reverse complement strand
ACTACTGCGGGAACCAGCGCTTCTGGTAGGCGAGGTTGACGCGGGCGGGATACCAGCCCTGGCCCTGGCTGCCGTTGTAGCGCGCCAGCGCCGCGTGCAGTCGGCCGCGTTCCTTGTCGAGGTAGTACTTGAGGATGGTGCAGCCGTAGCGCAGGTTGGTCTGCATGTTGATCAGGCTGTCGCCCGGCCGGCCGATTTCCTTGAGCCAGAACGGCATCACCTGCATTAGCCCGCGCGCGCCGGCGGACGAGATGGCGAAGCGGTTGAAGTTGCTCTCGACCTCGATTACCGCCAGCACCATCTCGGGTTTGAGTCCGGCGCGGGTGGCTTCATGGTGCACCGTGCGCAGCAGTTCGACACGGAACTTCGGGTCCGGCACTTTCTTCGTCAGGCGCTGCGACATGTCCATCAGCCAGACCTCGGCCTCGAAGCGGTCGGCGAAGCTCTCGGTTTCGGCCGCCGCCTGCTTGAGCAACGCGCGCAGCTCGGGGTCCACGGGCGTGGGCGCGGCCCACGCGGCCGGCACCGGGCCGAGCCACAGCAAGGCAGCGATGAAGATAAAGGGGTAGTTCCGTTTCATGTTGTTCTGGTCCCGGACCCCAGAGGATAGTCGGCCCCGGCGTGTCTGCCAGCCGCCGGACCGACGGAAGGGGTAAATCGAGTTGCCAAGGGTAGGGACTGACGTCCGACGGCACAAGCCGGGCGCCCTGCCGTCCGGACGTATAATCGCCTGGACACCGGCCGAACCAGCCCCCATTGCCTTATATATGGTAACCGTCACCGGCAAGCATCCCGTCAGCCAGGCCGGCGTCCCGGACCCGGACGCCTGGCTCGCGGCGCTCGGCGCCCGCCGTCCGCCCGCGGAGGTGGCGCTGCTGCGCCACGCCCTCGATTTCGCCCGCCGCGCGCATGCCGGCCAGTTGCGTGCCTCGGGCGAGCCGCACCTCGGCCATGTGCTGGCGGTGACGCAGATTCTCGCCGATCTCAATCTCGACGCCGAGACGCTCGCCGCCGCGATCCTGCACGACACGGTCGAAGACACCGCGACCACGCTCGACGACGTCCGGCAGGCCTTCGGCGCGCCGGTCGCCGCGCTCGTGGACGGCGTGACCAAGATGGACGTGATGCACGAGTGGCCCGCGCACGGCGCGCGCACGCGCCAGGAGCACGCCCAGGCCGAGTCCTTGCGCAAGATGTTGCTCGCGATGGCCGAGGACGTGCGCGTGGTGCTCATCAAGCTCGCCGACCGGCTGCACAACATGCGTACCCTTGGGGCGCTGCCGGCGGACAAGCAGTTGCGCATCGCGCGCGAGACGCTCGACATCTTCGCGCCGCTCGCCAACCGCCTCGGCATCTGGCAGCTCAAGTGGGAGCTCGAAGACCTGGCGCTGCGCTATCTCGAGCCCGCGATCTACAAGCAGATCGCGGCGCTGCTGGCCGAGAAGCGCATGGACCGCGAACACTACCTCGCGCAGTTCGTCGCGCGTCTGGCGCAGGAACTGAAGACCGCCGGCCTCCATGCCGACGTCAGCGGGCGTCCGAAACACATCTACGGCATCTGGCGCAAGATGCAGCGCAAGGGCAAGACCTTCGAGCAGATCACCGACGTGCGCGGCGTGCGCGTGCAGGTCGAGCAGCTCGCCGACTGCTATGCCGCGCTCGGCGTGGTGCACGGGCTATGGCCGCACATCCCGGGCGAGTTCGACGACTACATCGCCACGCCCAAAGAGAACAACTACCGCTCGATCCATACCGCCGTCATCGGTCCCGAGGGTAAGGTGGTGGAGGTGCAGATCCGCACCCGCGAGATGCACGAGAACAGCGAGATCGGCATCGCCGCGCACTGGCGCTACAAGGAAGGCGCGCGCGCCGATGAAGGCTTTGACCGCAAGGTCGCCTGGCTCCGGAGCCTGCTCGAATGGAAGGACGAAGTCGCCGCGGCCAGCGATTTTGTGGACCAGTTCAAGTCCGAGGTCTTCAGCGAACGCGTGTACGTGCTCACGCCCAAGGGCACGATCGTGGACCTGCCGGCGGGCAGCACACCGCTCGACTTCGCCTATCACGTCCATACCGATGTCGGACACCGCTGCCGCGGCGCGCGCGCGAACGGCCGCATGGTGCCACTGACGTACAAGCTCCGCACCGGCGAGCAGGTCGAGATCGTCACGGTCAAGCGCGGCGGACCGTCGCGCGACTGGCTGTCCCCGCACCACGGCTATCTGCATACGCCGCGGGCACGCGCCAAGGTCAGCCACTGGTTTCGCCAGCAGAACGTGGACGAGGCCATCGCCGCCGGCCGCGACGTGCTCGAACGCGAACTCGACCGCCTCGGCGTCAGGGACATCAAATACGAAACGCTCGCGCAGCACTTCGGTCATGCCGGGGTGGACGATTTCCTCGCCGCCGTCGGGCGCGGCGACCTCCGGCCCGCGCAGCTCGCGGGCGCGATGCAGGCGCACGTCGCGCCGGCGCTGCCGGCGCCGCCCGTCGCGGCGCTGGCACCGACCGCGCGCCCGGGCGGCGTGACGGTGCAGGGTGTGGGCAACCTGCTCACGCGCCTGGCGCGCTGCTGCAATCCGCTGCCGGGCGATGCCATCGTCGGCTTCATCACGCGCGGGCAGGGCGTGACGGTGCACCGCCAGGACTGCGCGAATACGCTGCGCCACCGCGACGAGCACGGCGAGCGCCTGATCGAGGTGAGCTGGGGCCAGGCCGCGGGCCGCACCTATCCGGTCGAGGTCGAGATCACCGCCTACGAACGCACCGGCCTGCTGCGCGACATCACCGGCCTGCTGGCGAACGAGAAGATCAACGTGATCGCAGTGAACACCCTGACCGACAAGGACCAGCACGTGGCGCGCATGCGCCTGACCCTCGAGATTCCGGATGTCGAGGCCCTGAGCCGCATTCTGGCGCTCATCGACCAGATGCCGAACGTCACGCGGGTGCAGCGGCGTTCGCATTGAGCGGCTGCGCGGACGCTTCCGGCCGCCAAATCAGGGAGTTGGCGGGAAGGGATTAACTTCGGGGTCGCCGGCGTCCTTCCTGTCATGATTCTGAGTACCGCCAACCCCGTGCCGGCCACCTTATGGCAGTTTTTCCGCCCCGTGGGCTGGTTGGCGGCGTTGTTTGTGCTGTGCCTGCCGCTCGCGGCCGTTTCCGCCGAGGCGGTTATCGACCTCGCGCGCTTCGACGAGCCGGCCAGCTCGGATGAGCTGGTGGGCGAAGCCGCGCGGCTGACCCGCGAGCTCGGCAAGCGCCCGAAAGACGCGGCGCTCCACACACGCCGCGGTGCCGTGCACTTCAAACTGCGCGAGTTCGACAAGGCGATCGCGGACTTTACGACTGCGCTCAAACTCGATGACAAACTCGACGAGGCCTGGTTCGGGCGCGGCATGGCGCTCGGGCGCAACGGCCAGGTTGACGAAGGCATCCTCGACCTCGGCGTCTATATCCACCGTCACCCGACAAGTTCGCTCGCCTACACCAAGCGCGGTGTGCGCTACCTCTGGAAGGGCGATCTCGCCAGCGCCGAGAAGGACTTCACCCGCGCCATCGCCCTCGACCGCCGCAACGCCGAGGCGCACGACGACCTCGGTGTCATCCATGCGCAACGCGGCGAGTACGACCAGGCCGAGCAGCATTTCCTCGCGACCGTCAGGTCCGAGCCGACTTACCAGAAGGGTTATCACAACCTGGCGCTGGTTTACTACATCACCAGCCGCAACGACCAGGCGCTGGACATCATCGACAAGGCGCTCAAGCTGGTTCCGGAGGCGCGCGACTCGCTGCTGCTCAAGGGCTCGATTCTCGAAGCGCTGGGCCGGCACAAGGAGGCCAAGACGCTGCGCGATGACGCGGAGTTCCTGCCGGCGGGCGAGAAGTCCTCGCGCATGCCGATTCAGTGACGGCGCCTCGTCAAGACCATTCCATACTTCAAGCAAGCACGGAGAACGACAACAATGCGAAAATTACCGATGTGGTTATTGGCGATCATCGCCGCTGTCGCGATGGCGCCCGTCGGCGCCCAGGAAAGCTCGCGGCCGGTGCCGGTCAACGAACAGAAGGTCCAGCAGTGGAACGTCTTCACCGATAATCTTTATCGCCTGCACCAGCGGCAGATCGAGGGACGCAGGATTCGCGAGGCCGAGCGGCTCGGTAGTTATGCCGGCCTGCCCGATTTCTACCGCGAAGTCAGCTACCACGACGCCGACAACGGCCGGCTGCTGAGTCGCATCCAGTGGGAACGCAAAAACCCCGATCGTATCCATGGCATCGAGGTCTATATCTACGACGCCGCCGGACGGGTCGCGCGCGATTACATGGCCTGGTACCTGCCGCATTACCGCAATGCCCCGCGCCAGACGGCCGTCAACCTGCACAGCTACGCCGACGGCTGGCACGGCTGGCGCCAGTTCGACGGTTCCGGCGTGCGCACCTACGAGAAGTGCACGCGCCTCCCGGACGAGAAACTGGTGTTCGAACTGGCGGAGGAGCGCATCGAGCAGGCCGAGGAGACTCCCGGCAGCGTGGCGCACACGCAGGACTACAAGCGCTGTTTCGGCGGCCTCGAAAAAACCGCCGGCAAATTCTTACAGCCTCAGTAAGGGAATAAAATTCGCCAGATTGCTCCTGGCGTCGCGGGCTGCACGCCTCGTCCTATACATATACTTAAAAAAAGCGTAGATATTCGCAGGAGGCGTGAACCGCCGGTCTGACAATCCCCATCAGGGACGTGGTGCATTGCCGCGCCGGACACGGGGGTGCCATGTCGGTAGCGGCCAGGTACACGTGGTGGGGTGTTGCACTCGGGCTGTGCCTTCTCTTCGGCTCGATTTTGTTTCTGCGCCTGACGGGAGAGTACCTTCAGCCGTATGATCTCGACGGCCTCGCGGACTTTACCAGTCAGGCGCACCGGGACAATCCGCTGCTGTATATCATCGACACGTCGCCGTTCCTGATCGGCCTGTGCGCCCGGTTCGCGGGTGCGCGCCAGGACCGGATTCACCGCCTCATGGGCGACCTGGAGCGGGAAGTCCGGGACAAGACCGAATCGCTGCGCCAAGCTCTGGTCGAGGCGCACCGGGAGAAGCACAGCGTCGTCTATCTCGCCGAGCACGATGCCCTGACGGGCCTGCTCAACCGGCGGCGCTTCCTCCACGAGACCGGACGCTGGCTGGAGCACGTACAGCGTTACAACTACCCCGTGGCGCTGGTGTTCCTCGATCTCGACCACTTCAAGCGCGTGAACGACACGCACGGCCACGAGGCCGGCGATTTTTTCCTGCTCGAAGTCGGTGCCATCCTGCAAAGCACGGTTCGTTCCACCGATTGCGTTAGCCGGATCGGCGGCGACGAGTTCGTCGTGCTGATGCCCGGCAGCACCGGTAGCCAGGCGGCGGCGGCGACGGAGAAGCTGCTGCGGACATTGAGCGAGACCACCATCGGTATTCAGGATGCGGAGTATCCGGCGAGCGCGAGTATCGGGCTGGCGCTGGCGCCGGATCACGCCATGCACGCCGACGATCTTATCCGCTGCGCCGACGCGGCGATGTACGCGGCCAAACAGGCCGGGCGCGGCTGTTGGCGCCTGTACTCGCCGGTGATGACGGTGCAAAAATCCTGATCCCGCCCGCGGCTGCGGGAATTTAGAGATGCAGCAGTTCGACCAGGACGGTCTTGGCGATGAAACCAACAAAACCGAGGCCGAGCGCGAGGAACAGCACGAAGTAGCCCCACTTGCCGGCCTGCGATTCCTGACCCATCTTCCAGATGATGAGCAGCATCCAGCCGATCAGCCCGCCGATGCCGAGGATGAGCGACCAGGATTCGAACTGCTCGATGGTCATGGGATGTGTGGGCTGACGTAAGGGCGCGCATCTTACGCAGCGTGGTGAGGCGGCGCAAATGACCGGGGTCAAATCTCAGTTTTTTCCGCCGGTTCCGGCACAAGCATGACCATCGTTTCGGCCGTCTTCTTGCCGATATCCAGCTGCACTTCGCAGTATTCGTTCAGCTCGCTGACCGGTGTGGGGTCGTCGGCGCAACTGCAACCGGCGATGATGCTGGTATAGAAGACGCCCGCCCGGGCGCGGATGAAATCATTTTGCTCGGTCACGCCGAGGATCATGACGGTGAATTTATCTCCCTGAACGTGGCTGCCTGCCGAGAGCCCCTGCTGCAAGGGAAGTTGATCGGCGTCCAGTTGTTCAATTTCTTTTTTGAGGATGTCTCTAAAATCAGGGGTTCCCCAGGCGTTCAATGATTTGGTTAGCCGAATCATCGGGCATTTGCGGCACCGGGGTTAGCGACGTCCATGTTGTGCCTCCGTGTGGACTAATTGCGGGGAGCAGGTAACCGGCCGAGGACGTCGAATTCCTCGCCGCCCTTGGGCACAAGTACGAGCATCCCCGCCGGCTCGACGCTTTCGAGGGCGATGGTTTCGACATTCGGCTGGTGTGTGACCAGAATCAGGTTTGCTTTGCCCTTGTAGCCGCCGATGAGTTTCATCGCCTGCGCATTGATGCGTTCGACTTCCTGCGCACCAATGCCTTCGATCAGGCGCATCGCCTCGGAGGGCTTCACGTTGCCGAAGGCCAGACGCGCGGTGTCCATCGTCCGGCAGTAGGGGCTGGCGAGCACTTCGCCAGTGAAGATTCCGCGGGCGCGGAACATTTCACCGACTCTCTTCGCCTGCTCGCGCCCGGCCTGCGATAGATTCATATCCTGGCTGCAGTCGCCGGGCGTGTACTTGAGCGGCGACGCGCCGCGTTCGACCGCGGCGTGGCGCATCAGCACCACCTTGCCGCCTGCTTTCAACGCCGACCAGAGCGCCTCATCCGCCATGACTGGCGACACGGCAAAAGCGGGAAGGGCGAGAACGGCAATCAAACGGCGGGCGACCCATGCAGGCATATTAAACCTTTACGAGCGCGTGCAGCTGCGTGACCACGTCGTCCATGGCGATTTCCCGCGGTGCCTTGTCGCGGCGCGACTTGTATTCCACGATGCCCTTGGTGAGCCCCTTGTCGCCCAGCACCAGGCGGTGCGGGATGCCGATGAGATCCAGGTCGG
>CAKKQL010000060.1 GCA_919902095.1 Acidiferrobacterales bacterium | reverse complement strand
TGCAGGCAGACGCGACCGTGGTCGTTGACGGCGCAGCACTGCTGTCGGACAACGCTAAAATAAAGGTACGAGAGTCGGCAACGTGACGCTGCCCGAATTTTCCATCAAGCGGCATGTGTTCACCCTGATGGTGAGCCTGGTGTTGATTCTGTTCGGCGTCATCGGCCTCCAGCGCCTCGGCCTCGACAAATTCCCGAAAGTGGAATTTCCCGTCATCAGCATCGTGACCACGATGCCGGGCGCCGACCCGGACATCATCGACCGGAACATCACCGACCGCGTGGAAGAGGTGGCAAACCAGGTGCCGGGCGTGAAATCCATTACCTCGAGCTCCTCGCTTGGCGCCTCGGTGGTAAACATTGAGTTCGAGCTCGAAAAAAATGTCGACATCGCCTACCAGGAGGCCAAGGCCAAGGTCGACAGCATCGTCAAGAATCTGCCGAAAGAGGCCGATCCGCCGGTCGTGCGCAAGGTCGAGGTCGGCGCCTCCGCGGTCGTGTGGGTGGCACTGACCGGCAACCGCACGCTGAAAGAGCTCAACACCTACGCCGAGGAAGTCGTCAAACCGCGGCTGGAAACCGTGAGCGGCGTCGGTGACGTGCTCATCGGCGGCCAAATCAAACGCACCATCCGCATATGGCTCGATCCCGACCGGCTGCGCGCCTACGAGCTTTCCCCCCTCGATGTCGCCAATGCCTTCCGGCGCGAGCATGTGATCCAGCCGGCCGGCTTTCTCGGCAGCCCACAGCGCGAGTGGCTCATCAAGTTCGATGCCGAATTCGACAAGCTCAAGGACATGAGCCAGATGATCGTGGCCTACCGCCAGGGGGCGCCGGTCTACCTCAAGAACGTTGCGCGCGTTGAAGACGGCCTCGAGGACGCGCGCAAACTCGCGCGTTACAAGGGCGAGCCGGCCGTGGGACTCGGCATCGTCAAGGCGAGCGACGCCAATACCGTGGCGGTCGTGGACCGGGTCAGAGAACGCGTGGAAAAGGAAATCCGCCCGAATCTGCCGGCGGGTATGGAAATCCGCTACTCCTCGGACGATTCCATCAGCATTCGCCAGTCGATCGCGGCGCTCAACGAGCATCTGATACTCGGCACCTTTTTCGCCGCGCTCATGGTGTTCCTGTTTCTCAAGAGCGGTCGCTCGACAATTATCATCGCCACCGCAATCCCGGTATCGCTGTTCGCCACCTTCGCGGGGATGTACTTCGCCGGCTACACGCTCAACAAGATCACGCTGCTGGGACTGCTGCTGCTCATCGGCGTGGTGGTGGACGACGCCATCGTGGTGCTCGAAAACATCTTCCGCCATCGCGAGGAGGCGCACGAGGAGAAAGAGAAAGCTGCCGTCGCGGGCTCGAACCAGGTGATTTTCGCGGTGCTGGCCTCGACGCTCACGCTGGTGTCCATCTTCCTGCCAGTCGCGTTCATCAGCGGCATCGTCGGGCGGTTCTTAAGCTCGTTCGCGCTCGTCGTCGTGATCGGCGTGCTGGCGTCGCTGTGGGTGTCGCTCACGCTCACGCCGATGCTGTGCGCGCGCTATCTGACCATGCCCAAGACCCACGGGCCGGTGTATCGCTTTCTCGATAGTGCCTTCATCAAGCTCGAGAACGGCTACCGCGCGCTGCTGGGGCTGGCGCTCGCACACCGCTGGAAAGTCGTGGGCGTCGCCATCGCGGTGGTGGCGGCAAGCGTGCTGGTCTTCAAATTTGTCGGAAAG
This sequence comes from Acidiferrobacterales bacterium, assembly GCA_919902095.1. The sequence goes on along the minus strand of CAKKQL010000060.1, from coordinate 2,167 downwards.
ACTTTTGTGCCGGAGGAAGACGAGTCGCGCTTTCTCATCATCACTCAGGCGCCGCTCGGCTCCAACATCGAGTACACCAGCCGCAAACTCGCCGAGGTCGAGACGCTTGTCGCCAAGCGGCCGGAAGTCTACAGCTTCTTCTCGGCCATCGGCCTCGGCGAAGTCGGGCAGGTCACCACCGCCCGTACCTTCGTGCGGCTCAAGGACCGCAAGGAGCGCGATCTCCCACAGAGTGCCGTCATGCGCGAGCTGCGCCGCGAACTGAATATCATTCCCGGCATCCAGGCGTTTCCGGCGAATATTTCCCCGATTGGCGGCCAGCGCGGTGAACCGCTGCAATTCGCGATTCTGGGAGACGACCTGCAGAAAATAGACGAGCTTTCCGATCAGATGATCGAGCGCCTCGGCAAGATGCAGGGCATCGCCAAACTCGACAAGGACCTCAAGCTCAATCTGCCCGAGGTGCGCCTCAGTCTCGACCGTGAACGCGCGGCGCAGCTCGGCATTTCGGCCACCGATGTCGCCCAGACGCTCAACACCATGACCGGTGGCGTTGACATCGCCGAGTTCCGCGAGGGCAGCCAGCGCTACAAGATCCGGCTGCAGGTTGAGGCCGGCGATCGCACCAGTGTCGAGAGCCTGAAGAAAATCTTCGTCAAGGGTCGCCAGGGCGATCTTGTGCGCCTCGATAGCCTGGTGGCGGTCGAAGAAGGCCTGGGGCCGGCCGTCATCACCCGCCGCAATCGCCAGTATGCCGGCTTCATCTTCGGCGCGCTCGAAGGCCTGCCGCTCGGCGATGCCACGACGGCCGTGAACCGCATCGCCGCCGAAATCCTGCCGGCCGGCTACTCCATCGCCTACACCGGCCAAGCCGAGGAATTCGCGCGCACCGGCGGCTACGTGGTGTTCGCGTTCTCGCTCGCGTTGGTCATGATCTACATGGTGCTCGCGAGCCAGTTCAATTCGCTGCTCCAGCCGCTGGTGGTCATGGTGGCGCAGCCGCTCGCCATCATCGGCGGCGTTACCGCGCTGTGGATGTTCGGTGAAACGCTTAACTTATTCTCGATGATCGGCATGATCCTGCTTATGGGCCTGGTGGCCAAGAACTCGATCCTGCTCATTGACCTCACCAACCAGTACCGCGCGCGAGGCGCGAACATCCACGACTCATTGTCCGAGGCCTGTCCGCACCGCATGCGCCCGGTGCTGATTACCTCGCTCACGGTGATCGCCGCGATGTTACCGGCGGCCATCGGCCTCGGCCCCGGCGTCGAATCCAATCGACCGCTGGCGCTGGTGGTCATGGGCGGCATGGTGTCCTCCACCCTGCTCACGCTGATGGTGGTGCCGGCGGTGTATTCGCTGGTGGAGGAATCACGCGCGCACCGGCACACCGAAGGCCGCGCGGGCGCGCTGCTGCGCCGCCTGCGGCTGAAACTGCCGCAGTTCGGACGAGGGTAAGCGTCATGTATCGCTACTGGATCGCCGCCCTGCTGCTGATGGTCCGGCCCGTGCTGGCCGAGGACCTCATGGAGATCTATCGCCAGGCACAGGCCAGCGACCCGGTGTTCGCCGCCGCGCGCGCCCATTACGAAGCCAACGTGGAAAAACTGTCGCAGGGCCGCGCGCAGTTGCTGCCGGTGGTGAACCTATCGGCCAGCAGCACCGACACCGACCTGCGGTCGAGAAGCCCCACGGTGGACGGCACCTACCGCTTCGGCACCGACGGTTACAGCCTGAATCTCACCCAGCCGCTCTATCGCAAACAAAACAGCGCAAGTTACGCGCAGGGTCAATATCAGGCAAGACAGGCCGAATTCGAATTCGTTGGCGCGCGCCACGATTTGATATTGCGCGTCACGCAGGCCTATCTCGGCGCGCTCGGCGCCCAAGACACGCACGATTACAGCGTCCGCGAAAAAACCGCGATTGAGCGCATCCTCGCGCTTGCGCGCCGCAACTTCTCGGTCGGTACCGCGAATCTCGTGGACGTGCACGAGGCCGAGGCGCGTCTGGACACGGCGCGCGCGCAGGAAATCGTCGCCGCTACCGACCTCGAAGCCAAACGTGAAACCTTGCGCGCCCTCACCGGCCAAGCGCCCGGCCCGTTGACGCGCCTGAAGCGGCTCGATCCGCGGGCACCCGAACCCGCGGATGTCGAGAAATG
>CAKKQL010000059.1 GCA_919902095.1 Acidiferrobacterales bacterium | reverse complement strand
CTTTCGCCGTTCATCTTGAAGGCAATGGACAACGTAACGCACATGCACGCGTCGGTAATAGAAAGATAGGGGCGGGTCCGCTGCAGCTCCCCCGGACGGGCGATGGCCTTGCGAAAGTACGGACGGCGGAACCAGTTGGCACCGCGCGCGTTTACGAGCGGCGCGTAGCGCGGGTCGCGAGGTCGGGGATCCTCGATATTGCTGTCAATTTGAAATCCATTTTCATCGAGCAAGTAAGCGCGACGGAAGCCGGTTTCTCCGACCAGTTCCGTGCTGGCGTCCCTCAGGCTCTCGCGCGTACACAGCTGCGCCACGACGCGCGTCATCGGCTCCCTGAACCGGACGAACACCCGGGAATGTGCGTCAGAACGGGTGCGCACACGGCTATGAAAATCATGGCATAACGGTTCGAGAATGCCGCAGGGATCAGGCGCGACCGGCACGGGTGCAGGCCGGCCAAGGCAATAACCTTGCGCGAAATCGGCATCGGTCTCCATGGCGGCCAGCGCCTGCTCCGTCGTCTCCACTCCCTCGACCAGGACCAGGCTGCCCGCCTCATGCAGCATGGACACCATGTTGTTAGTCATGCGCATGGCGCGCGCATCAGCCACCGCTGTGGCGATAATGTGGCGATCGAGCTTCACGATGTCCGGCCGCAGACGCCAGATGCGCTCGAAACTCGAATGGCCGGCGCCAAAATCGTCGATCGCGACGAGACAACCGAGCGAACGATAATAATCCGCCGCGGCGGCGAGCCGCGTCTCGTCACTCACGGCACCTTCCAGTATCTCGACCACGATCCGGTGAGCCGAAAACCCGCAGGCAGCGAGCATCTGCTCGAAGAATGCTCCATACTGCCGCCCTTCAACCACGACTGCCGCCGATACATTCAAAAACAGCCAGGTCTCGGAAGGCGCGTCAGCGATGTAGTTGCGGACGTGCAGCGTCCGGCAGAGCCGGTCGAGTTGCACGGTTTCGCGACCGTCCACCGCCAGCGCGAATACGGCGGGCGGAGACACGGCCTTCCCCTCCGGCGTGCACGCCCGCAACAGTGCCTCGTGGCCGACGACACGCCGGTGCGACAGGCTGATGATCGGCTGGAACGCGGACCCAAGTTTCAGGTCGCGGAAGCGCGTAGCGGAAAGTTCTTCCTCGTGAATGAATACGTGGCTGACATGATCCCTGTGCAGTGACATCAACTGATCCTCCCTAGCTAGATTGAAACGACCACCTTGTTCCGGCCGGAGCGTTTGGCCCGATAGAGCGCCGCGTCCGCGCGCTCCAGAACCGCCCCGCCATCGGCGTCCCGTGCTACATCCGCCTGCGCCAGCCCGAAGCTGGCGGTCACCGCCACACCGAATTCGCGCAACCGGATGTCCGACCGGATGCCACGGCGCAGGAGCTCGGCCACCTTCCGCGCGTCGCGCAGCGGCGTACCGAACATCACAACGGCGAATTCCTCTCCGCCGATGCGCGCGAGCACATCCTGCCCACGCAGTCGCCGGTGCACGAGATGCACGGTCTCGACCAGCACCCGGTCGCCTTCGGCATGTCCAAAGCGGTCGTTGATGGACTTGAAGTGGTCCATATCGAACATACAGACAGTGCACGGCATCTCCTTGCGTGCCAACGCATACGCGGTATTCAGCGCATCGTCGAAACGGCGGCGGTTGCCCGCGCCAGTGAGCGCGTCGGTGTAGGCGAGCTCGTCGAGCTCGGTACGCTGCCGACGGTGCTCCAGCAGGAGCCCGATCTGGCGTGCCACTCCCTCAAGCGTCGCCAGCAATGCCGTATCTGGCCGGATGGCGCGCGTATCGAAGAATTCCAGCACCGCCACCAGTTGGCGTCGCTGGTATACCGGAAAAGCGAGACCGGCATGTACGCCGAGCTCCGATGTGAGTGCCGCGCGCACGAAGGCAGCGTCGAGATTGACATCCGTCATCCATACCGGCCGCTGCAGTTCCATGGCACGACCCGGCAACCCTTCACCCGCGTGCAATCGGATACCGCAGGTGACGCGCTCAAACTCCTCGAATCGTCTGTCCCCCATGTGCCATATGCCGGCGGATACCAGCACCTCGGCATCTTCAGGGCTCGGCACGAACACATGTCCGATTGGCCAGCCGGTCTCGCGGCAAATCATTTTGAGGATGGCTGGCATCAGCTCAGCGAAGCTCTGATGGTGCGGATCCAGGCGCGTGAGCGCGCGCAGCAGGCGCCCTGCCATGCCGTCTGCGTCCGCCGTTCTGGCTGCCTCCGCCGCCGGTAGCTGCGGCCGCAGCACAACGACGCGGCCGAGCACGACGCCGCGCGCATCGTGCAGGGGAAACTGCTGGATCAGGCATGCTTGCGTGTTTACGCACACCAGCAACGGCGAAACCGGGCGTCCGAGAACCTCCCGGAACGGCACGTCGAGAAACCGCCCGACGGATGGATTGGCGTACACGACGATGCCTTCGCGGTTCACGACCATCACGGTCTCTTGTGCGCCGTCGATCAGAACGCTCGCCTCATCGGGCATGGTACGCAGGAGTTCCAAGGCATCGGCTGGACACCCACTGCGGGCCGCAGCATGGGTCTGTCTCGTAGGGTTCATACCTTCGCGCGTGATTTCCACCGGGTACGTCATTTTCCGGGCGACGGCCCACATAAATCGTCCTGAGCGTAGAGCTGTCCCGCGTTCGCGAGAAAGTCGGCATGATCCAGGTAATGACTGCCGTCGCAGGAGAAGTTGAGGCCGACGAGTCCGTTGACGACGTTCAGCGATCCCGAGCGGAGGTACAGGTGCGGGTCCATGGTGCGCAAGCGCCGGAACTCGCCGAGAACGTGTGTAATCGCCCGGCGCGGCACCGTCGCCCACGGCGTGTAAGTCATGCGCGGAAAAGTGTTGCAGAACGCCGAATCAAGAAACTCGTCCTTGACGTACACCCGGTAACGCAACGGATCGCTTAACAGCCAGAGTGTCACTTGGCCGGTGGAGAAGTGTACCTTGGCGTGGAACACGCCGTAATCGCGCAGCAGCCGGCCAGCGCGCCCCAGCACCTCGTCCAGGCGTTCGTCGAATGCGCCCTTCTCGCGGCGCTGCTCAAACACGAATTGCCTGACGCTCGGATCACCGCGAATCTGCAACCACCGTTGCGTCATGATACGGTTCTTTCTCAGGCGGCCTTATCCTGGCGTTCGTAAAGGAACTTCAGCACCTCGCCGCGGAGGCGGTGGTAGGCCGGGTCGTCGGCGAGCGCCAGGCGCTGACGCGGGCGCGCGAGCTTCACATCCAGGATGCGCCCGATGGTCGCCGCCGGCCCGTTGGTCATCATGACGATGCGGTCGGACAGCAGCACCGCCTCGTCCACGTCGTGCGTCACCATCACGGTCGTGGAACCGGTGGCGGCGACGATGCGCATCAGCTCCTCCTGCAAGTTGGCGCGAGTGAGTGCGTCGAGCGCGCCGAACGGCTCGTCGAGCAGCAGCACCTTGGGCTGCATCGCCAAGGCGCGGGCGATGCCCACACGTTGCTTCATGCCACCCGAAATCTCGTGCGGGTGCTTGTGCTCGGCATGCGTCAGGCCGACGAGCGCCAGTGCCTCCTGGGTGCGTTTCCTGAGTTGCGCCCGATTCTCGGCCTTGCCGAATACCCGCTCGACCGCGAGGTAGACGTTACCGAAGCACGTCAGCCACGGCAGCAGCGAGTGATTCTGAAACACCACTCCCCGATCCGGCCCCGGCCCGGCAATCTCGCGCCCGCCGAGGAGCAGGACGCCGCTCGTGGCCTCGGTCAATCCCGCGACCAGATTAAGCAGCGTGGACTTGCCGCAGCCGGAGTGGCCGATGATCGAGACGAACTCGCCCTGACGGATGTTGAGGTTGATGTCCTCCAGCGCCACGAACCGCCCGCTGCGGGTGTTGAACACCATATGGACGTTTTCAACCTGGACAAATTTTTCCATGATGCACCCCTATTAATATGACAAGACGAACGAGTCTTACGGACTTTGTTCCGACAAAGACATGATCGGGCTTCATTAATAATGGAAGCGGCGAGCCAGCAGCAGAATCGCCTGTTCCAGCAGCAGCCCGACGATGCCGACCACGAAGATCGCGATGATGATGTGCTGTACGCTCAGGTTGTTCCATTGATCCCACACCCAGAAGCCGATGCCGACGCCGCCGGTGAGCATCTCGGCGGCCACGATCACGAGCCAGGCGACGCCCACCGACAGCCTCACGCCCGTAAGCACGTACGGCACGACCGACGGAAACAGGATGCGACTGAACAGCTTCCACGGCGACAGGCTCAGCACGCGCCCGACGTTGCGGTAATCCTGCGGAATCTGTGTCACGCCGGAGGCGGTATTGAGCACCATCGGCCACAGGCTGGAAATGAAAATGACCCAAATTGCTGCCGGTTGCGCCTGCTTGAAGATGTACAGCCCGATCGGCAGCCAGGCGAGCGGTGACACCGGCCGCAGTATGCTGATGATGGGCGCCATCGCCCGGTTCAGGAAACCGAAATAGCCGATCAGAAAACCGAGCGGAATCCCGACCAGCGCCGCCATGCCGAAGCCCATGCCCACGCGCGATAGCGACATCAGGACGTTCCAGCCGATGCCCTGGTCGTTCGGACCCTTGTCATAGAACGGATCGCTGAACACCTGCACCGCGATGTCGAATGTCTTCGCCGGACCCGGGAGGTCGCTGGTCGCGGACACCAAGGCCCAGACAAGCGTGAAGCACACGATGCCGATCGCCGGCGGTATCACCAGGCGCTGGAATCCCTGTACGACCGCTTGCCAGCGCGATGGCGCAGCCGGCGGCGATGCCACCGGTGGCATCGCCGCCGTTACCGCCGCGGGTACATCGACTTCCGGCTTTGGTTTCTTCAAACGTACGACACTCATGTTTCCTCCCGGCTACGCGCCGCAGGGTTAGACCCGCACCTTGAAGCCGGCGGCATAAGCCTTGGCGTTCTTGCCGTCCCAGGTGACGCCGTCGAAGAATTTGGCGCTGCGCATCGGGTCTTTGGGCAGCGGCACCTTGGCCATGGCCGCGGCCTGCTTGTACATCTCGAGCTGATTCACCTGCTTCGCGACCGCCAGGTAATCCACGTCCTCCTTGAGCAGACCCCAGCGCTTGTGCTGGCTCATGAACCACATGCCGTCCGACAGGTACGGGAAGGTAACCTTGCCGTCGTTGTAGAACTTCATGTAGTTGGCGTCCTTCCACGTCTTGCCGATGCCGTTGTCGTACTCGCCCTTCATGCGACCCTCGATCACGCTCTCCTCGGTGTTGACGTAGGCTTTCTGGGCGATGATCTGCGACACCTTGGGCCGGTTGGCCATGGTATCGATGTACTTCGAGGCTTCCAGAATGGCGGCGGTCATGGCGCGCGCCGTGTTCGGGTTTTTCTGCACGAATTCGAGGCGCGTGCCGAGCGTCTTCTCCGGGTGGTCCTTCCAGATGTCCTGGGTGGTGATGGCGGTGAAACCGATCTTGTCGAAAATAGCGCGCGCGCCCCACGGCTCGCCGACACAGTAGCCGTCCATGTTGCCGACGCGCATGTTGGCCACCATCTGCGGCGGCGGCACGGTGATGGTCTTGACGTCGGTGAACGGGTTAATGCCGTTCGCCCCGAGCCAGTAGTAAATCCACATGGCGTGCGTGCCGGTCGGGAAGGTGTGGGCGAAGGTGTATTCGCGCTTCTCCTTGTCGACCAGCGTCTTGAGCGTCTTGCCGTCGGTCACACCCTTTTCTTTCAGCTTGTTCGAGAGCGTGATCGCCTGGCCGTTGTGGTTCAGGTTCATGAGGATGGCCATGTCCTTCTTCGGGCCGCCGGTGCCCATCTGCACGCCGTAGATCAGGCCGTAGAGCACGTGCGCGGCATCGAGCTCGCCGTTCACGAGCTTGTCGCGTACTGCGGCCCAACTCGCCTCCTTGGTCGGCGTGATCTTGATGCCGTACTTCTTGTCGAAGCCGAGCTCCGAGGCAACCACCACGCTGGCGCAGTCGGTCAACGGGATGAAGCCGATCTTCACCTCCTTCTTCTCGGGCGCGTCCGAGCCCGCGGCCCAGGCGCTGGTGCGCCAGCCGGCGAGGCCGGCGGCGGCGCCGGCCGCCCCCAGGCGCAGAAAATCGCGGCGCGTGATGCCGCCGGAAACCGGTGTACCCTTGTTCGCGTCTTTGTCGTTAGCCATCGTCATGTTCCTCGTTGGTTGCCAAATCGCCGCTTCGCGTATCCTGCGCTCCCGCGGCATACATTCCATCCCTGGAAATAAAAAGGCGTCCATCCTTCCGGGAACGATCCCGGACGAATGGACGCCATTGTCCACGTGACAGGCCAGCATTGACCTGCCTTGATTCATCGGCCCGTCATTGGACCGATTCCGAAACTAATCCTGGGCGAGCGCTTCCTCCGCCAAGATAATGCTCTGCGCCATCTCCTCGATGCGTTTGCCGCGGTCCATCGCCATCTTGCGCAACGTCGCATGCGCCGCGCTCTCCGACAGCTTGCG
>CAKKQL010000058.1 GCA_919902095.1 Acidiferrobacterales bacterium | reverse complement strand
GCACCAGTGACAGGCGGAGTAACCGATCGAGAGCAGGATCGGCTTGTCCTCGCGCCGTGCCTTCTCCAGCGCCTCGGCACTCCACGGATGCCAGTCCACGGGATTGTGCGCGTGCTGCTGCAGGTAAGGGCTGGTCTCGTGTATCAATCGGTTCGCGGTATGATCGGTGCGCGCGCGGGAATTCATGGCCGTGTTAATATCTGAGCGGAAGACTCAACTATAGTGTACTCCTCGACCTTTGTCTCAAAAAGCGTTGGATTCCACGCGTCCGCGGTGACCAACTTAGGCGCAAGGCGGCGGGCTCGGCGGTATTTTGAGATCGCTTCCAAAATATAAAATGCGGAGTCGGATGATTATCCACGCTGTAATTCGGTCACACGGAACGATATGGTTGTCATCATCATGGGAGTAAGCGGGTCCGGGAAAAGTACCGTCGGCGCCATGCTGGCACGCAGGTTCGGCGCCCGATTCATCGAGGGCGACGACTATCATCCGTCGGCCAACATCGAAAAAATGAGCAGCGGGGCGCCGCTGGACGATTCCGACCGCATGCCGTGGCTGGCCGCGCTGGCTTGCGAAATCCGGAGGCATCGTGCCGGGGGCGCGGATGTCGTGGTGGCGTGCTCCGCGTTGAAGGCGAGCTACCGGGAACTGCTCGCGGGCGACATCCCGGACAGCTTCTTCGTTTACCTGAAGGGCGACGAGCCGCTCATCCGGCAGCGGATCGACAAACGTCCCGGGCATTTCATGCTGGAAAAACTGTTGGCGAGCCAGTTCGAGATATTGGAAGAACCGCCGGACGCGATCGTCGCCGATATCCAGGATTCCCTGGAGCGGATCGTGGACTCGATTCACCGCCAACTGCGGAATTCGACCGGGCGGTAGCGCGGAAACGTCGCTCATCGAGCCTGGCGCCGCCGATACGTCATGACCCTGCGTTGCATCTGGAATGCACGAACCGTTCTGGGCGAGGGCCCCGTCTGGCATCCGGGCGAGCGCCGGCTGTACTTCGTCGACATCAAGGGAAAGGCCGTTCATCGCTGCGATCCGGGCAGCGGCGTACGCGCATCGTTTCTGCTGCCAGAAGAGCCGGGCTGTGTCGCGCTACGCGCTCGCGGCGGCCTGCTCGTTGCGTTCCGATCGGGTCTGTCGTTCTTCGATCCCGGTAGCGGCTCGGTTGTAAAAATCGCTTCACCGGAAGCGAATATTCCCGGCAACCGCTTCAACGACGGAAAATGCGACCGGCGCGGCCGCTTCTTCGTGGGAACGATGGACGATGCCGAAACCGACCCGACGGGGTCGTTGTACTGCCTGTTTCCGGATTTGCGCCTGAAGCGGTTGCTCACCGGTTTCGTCGTCCCCAACGGAATCGGGTGGAGTCCCGACGATCGAATCATGTATTTAACCGACAGCGTCAACCGCGCGATCCTCGCGTTTTCCTATGCCCCGGATACCGGGGACATCGCCGACCGGCGGGTCTTCGCCACCGTCGCTGACGACGCCGGATATCCGGACGGTCTGACGGTCGATTCGGAAGGCTGCGTCTGGAGCGCGCACTGGGACGGTTGGCGCGTTACGCGTTACGATCCGGACGGGAATATCGACAGGATCGTCCGCCTGCCGGTGCCGCGGCCGACGAGTTGTGCGTTTGGCGGGAGCGCGCTCGACAAGCTGTACGTCACGTCCGCCTCGATCGGGCTTTCAGCGGCGCAACTCGCGGCGGCACCGCTGTCCGGCGGCGTGTTCGAACTTGATGTTGACGCCACCGGCTTGCCCGAGCCACTCTTTCCCGGTTGACCGACAGGCTATTCCTTAAAAATATAAACACATGGTCCAACTCCTCGATCTCGGCCTCGTCGGCCTGGGCGTCATGGGCAAGAACCTTGTCCTTAATCTGGCGGACCATGGGTTTTCCGTTGCCGTCCACGATTCCCGCGCCTCCGCTATCCAGAACCTGGCGCCAGTCGGCGGCGGCCAGGCGACCGTCGCCTGCGATTCATTGCCCGAGTTGGTGCGGGCCCTGCGCCGTCCCCGGGTCGTGCTGCTCATGGTTCCCGCCGGCGACGCGGTCGAGGCCGTCGTCGGCGAATTAACGGTCCTGCTGGAGCCCGGCGACGTCGTCGCCGATTGCGGGAACTCCCACTATCGCGACACCGAGCGCCGGGCCGAAGCGCTCGCCGGCCGCGGGATCGGGTTTGTCGGGGCCGGGATTTCGGGCGGCGCGGAGGGCGCGCGCCGCGGCCCTTCGATCATGGCGGGCGGGAGCGGTCCGGCGCTACAGCGGGTCGGCCCGATCTTTCAGGCGATCGCCGCCCGTTACCGGGACGAGGCGTGCTACGCCCACCTCGGGCCGGCCGCCGCCGGCCACTTCGTCAAGACGATGCACAACGGCATCGAGTACGCCGTCATGCAGCTCGTTTCGGAGGCGTATCTTATTTTGCGCCACCAGTTGCGGCTCCCGATTCCGGAAATCCGAAACGTATTCGCACGCTGGCAGGAGACGACGCTCGGTTCCTATCTCGTCGGCATCACGGCCGAGATCCTGGGCAAGACGGAACCTGACAGCGGCGCCCCGCTGCTCGACAAGATCGCCGACGAGGCCGAACAGAAGGGAACGGGACATTGGGCGCTGACGGCCGCATTGGAGCACAGCACGTCGGCGCCGCTCATCGCCGCCGCGGTCCTGGCCAGGCAGCTCGCGACCGATCGGCATGGCCGTACGACCGCGCAATTGCGGTTTGGCGCCGCTTCGAGCGATTTCGACGGAGAGACAAGCAGTCATGTCGAGGCGCTGCGGGCGGCGCTTTATGCGTCGTTGATCTGCGCGTACGCACAGGGCTTCGCGGTGCTGGCGGCGGCGCGCCGGCAGCACCGCTGGCCGATCGACTTGCAACAGGTGGCTCGGATCTGGCGGGGGGGCTGCGTCATCCGGTCCAGCCTGCTGGATCGTGTCGTCGAGGTTTATGAACGGACGCCGGAACTCGCGAACCCGATGTGGGACGAGGCGATCGCCTCCACGTTGTCCGAGGCGCAGGCCTCCTGGAGGTTGATTACGAGTTCGGCGATCCAGTGCGGCATCCCGATACCGGCGTTGTCGTCGGGCCTCGCCTACTTCGATGCCTATCGCAGCGCGCAGCTCGGCGCGAATCTGATCCAGGCGCAGCGGGATTATTTCGGGAAGCACGGATTCAAACGGACCGATCGGGCGGGCGTTTTTCATCTGCCGTAATGCTGGCTGCCGGCCGGCGCGTGCGCTTTGCGCCCGTCTGGCGGCAAGCTAGACTGGGCGCGCATGCCTGTCCTCTCCAACCGGAATTCCAGTACTGAACTCCCCCGCTGGTTTCTGATCGCGCTGGCCGCCGCCTGGATCCTGCCGGGACTGGTCGGCCACGAACCGTGGAAGCCGGACGAGGCCTACAGCTTCGGGCTCGTGTACCACATCCTGCAGACCGGCGACTGGATCGTCCCGACGCTTGCCGGCGAGCCGTTCATGGAGAAGCCGCCGCTGTTCTATCTCACGGCGGCGCTGTTCGCAAAGCTGTTCTCCGGCGTCCTGCCGCTGCACGACGGCGCGCGCCTGGCCACCGGCTTCTACATGGCGCTTGCACTGTTCGCGACCGCGCTCACCGCGCGCGAGCTGTACGGCCGCGTAACAACGGCGGTCTTGGCGCTGCTCGCCTGCCTCGGCTTGGCCCCGCTGGCGCATCTGCTGATTACCGACATGGCGTTGCTCGCCGGTCTGGCGCTCGGTCTCTATGGATTCGCGCTCGGCCTGCGTCGAAATATCGTCGGCGGTCTGTGTCTCGGCACCGGCGCCGGCATCGCGTTCCTCGCCAAGGGCCTGATCGGGCCGGGCTTGCTCGGACTCGTCGTGCTGCTGTTGCCAACGCTGAGCCCGGCGTGGCGTAAACGCGCTTATTTTCAGTCGCTCGCGGCGGCGGCGGTCGCGGCCTTGCCGTGGCTGCTCGTTTGGCCGATCGCGCTTTACCTGCGTTCGCCCGAACTTTTCATGACCTGGCTGTGGGACAACAACCTGGGCCGGTTCCTCGGCTTCGGGCGCCTCGGACCGCGAAACGACGAACCCTTTTTCTACGTGTACACGCTGCTCTGGTTCGCCTGGCCGAGCTGGCTGCTGGCGGCGTGGACCCTGTGGTCCGGTGGACCGGCCGGTCTCAAGCGGCCATCGACCCTGCTGCCGCTCGCCGCGCTGGCCACGATGCTCGCGGTCCTGAGCGTCGCCGCCGACGGGCGCGAGGTCTATGCGCTGCCGCTGTTATTGCCGCTGGCGTTGCTCGCCGCGCCCGCGCTCGGCACGTTGCCGCGCGTGGTCGCGACCGGTCTTTACGGCTTGGGCATCGTTGCGTTTTTCATCGTCGCCGCCGGACTGTGGTTCGCCTGGGCCGCGACGGAGTATGGCCTGCCGGCCGCGCTGGCGGCCGCGCTCGCCGAACAGCAACCGGGCTACACGCCCGCGACCGGCTTCGGCGCCGTGGCGATTGCGGTTTTCTACAGCATCGGCGGCGTGGCGGCGCTCTACGCCACGCGGCGGTTTTCGGAACGGTCGCTCATCGCCTGGGTGCTGACGACCGCGCTGCTGCTGGGATTGGCGATGACGATTTTGCTCCCCTGGCTCGACACCGGCAAGGCTTATCGGGGCGTGTTCACCTCGTTGAAGCAGGCGCTGCCGACAAGCTATCGCTGCGTCGCCGGCGACGGCCTGGGCGAACCCCAGCGCGCCATGCTCGACTACTACGCCGGCATTCGGACGCACCGCGTCGGCGTCTCGCCGGTCACGAGTTGCGACCTCCTGCTGTTGCAGGAAAAGGTCGATGAACCACGGCAGCTCGACGGGCGCGACTGGGAACTACTATGGCGGGGCGCGCGGCCCGGGGACGCGAAAGAACTATTCCGGTTGTTTCGGCGACGGTAACGGCTCAACGGAGAAAAATATTGGGAAAATAAATCGTTGTACAAGGCGGCCCGGGAATCTCGCTGGCCAGCCCGGGGCGCTGAAGACGGAGATCCGAGACGGCTTTGAGGCAGCCGTTAGGGAACCTCTGAATAAGAAGTTTTCGCCGCAAAGGCGCAGAGACGCAAAGATTTTTCCTGTCGATTATCTGGCGCTTTTCTTTGCGCCTTCGCGTCTTTGCGGCAAACAATCATACTTAATCAGAGCTTCCTTTAGCGAAACCGGCAAGCGGTTTCAGGTTTTGTCGCCGGGAAGGACGGGAATTTGATGGGAGATCGGCGCGGCGCGCGTCTCCTCGGGAGCATTCATCGAGCCGGACGCATTGGGCCGAAAGCGCGTCGCCGTTTCCGCCAGCATTTGCCCGACGATCTTTGGGTATACGGCTGGGTTGAACAACAGATTGACCGACATGTTGCACTCGTGGGTGCAGAAGCATTTGGTGTCCCGAATAAAATTCCGGAGCGCCCCCGCGCGTTCGTTTTTCCAGAGCTTGGCCAGGTCGTAGTCGTGCTCGCGCAGGTTCCCGATCTTCTTGTCCAGCATCTCGCAGGCGTAAACGTCGCCTTCCTCCGAAATCACGGCGGATAGCGCCCCCGCGTAACAGGGCACCTGGAATTGGCCGGTTTCGAGTGTCTTCAGGACCGTGCGTGTCGACAGCCGCTCCTTGGCGTGCACGAACTTGGACAGCGGCATCCCATCGTAATAGTGGAGCTTTCCCGCCGCGAACGCGTGCTCGAGCTTATTCTTGATGCGCCGATATTTCCCGATGTCCGCCACGCCGATGGCCGGCTCCATGGGCTTGCCGCGGACGAACGACAGGTCCCAGTTGTCGGGCACCAGCTCGTTGACGACCAGCTCGTACATCTCGTCCATTTCGTCCTGATTCCAGGCGCAGAACGTGGTGCTGATCCCGACCCCGAGGTTCGGCAGCTTCGCCTTGAGCTTCTTGAGCTCGCGGAATGTCCGGACCGTCTTCTCGAAGTTTTTCGGCACCCCGCGGATACGGTCGTGGGTGGCCGCCAGGCCGTCGAGCGAACAGAGGATGCCGACGAACGTGCGCGGGCAGTTGGCCGCGAGTTTCTCGGCGGCGGCCACGATACTGTCCGTTTTGATGCCGTTGGTGTTGATCGAGAGGGTCACGGGCCGCAGCCGGTCGTGGAGTATCTTCGCGAACTCGGGCAGATCCTTGCGCAGGAACGGCTCGCCGCCGGTGAACGCGACCCACAGCACCCGGTCCAGGGAGGCGGCGATTTTGTCCACCTCATCGAGGGTCAATTCCTTCTGGTTCTGGTTGAGACTCTCCCAGTAGAAGCAATGATTGCACAGGGCGTTGCAACGCGCCGTCACGAAGAACGTGAGATGAAGCGGTGGGCCGTTTTTACTTGCCAGACGGGGAAGATGTCTGGCGACCGATGCTATTTCCATCGAGGAAACCTCCGAGACTCAGCATTATGCCGGACACGACACCCCACAACCAAGCGAAACTCACCGACAAAGCGACGGCATAAGCCCGGAACACGAAGCCCCAACCTTGGTTGTAGCGCCGCATCGCCGCCAACGCGGGGATCGGCAGCGTCAACAGCAGCAGACCGGATCCCGCGAATAGCCCTGCGGTTGCCAGGGACCATATGGATTCTCCGTGATAGAGGCACAGGCAAACGAGAACGTCCGCGGTACCGATGGCCGTACCCGCCGCTGCCAGCACGCTGACGGCGCCCCCTTGCCGGCTGTAATTGGTCCGGGTCTTGCGCATTTCCGGAAACTGGAAATGGCTCATCACGATTCGTTCGGCGTAAAACTTCTGCTGGCGCAGATACGCCCAAAGCCCGGGCCGGAACCGGTGGAGAACGCCCACATCCTTCAACCAGCGGATGCGACCGCCGGCGCGCGTGAGCCGGAAGCCCAGCTCTTCGTCCTCGTTGCCCCAGACGGGCCGCTGCGGGTCGCGCCTTCGATAATAGAGCGGAAAACCGCCGACCGCCTCGAAGGCGCGGCGCCGGCAGGCGAAGTTGGACGTGATCGTCGAGGCGATCTCGTCGGGCAGCGAGTCTTGGCGCTCCCGCAGGACGAGGTGTTGCAGCAGCGGAAGAAAGCCGTCCGCCAGCGTGCCCGCGTAGCCGCCGGTGACGGCGACGATCCCCTCGTCGTCGAATTCCCGCTCGATGCGTGCCAGCCAATCCGGGGGCGCGACGCAGTCGGAATCGGTGAACGCTAGGATGTCTCCGGAAGCGACTTTGGCGCCTTCGTTGCGCGCGACGCCCGGCCCCGCGTTGCGCGCGAGCCGCACGAGCCTAACCGGGTATTTCGAAACGATATCGACCGTGCCGTCCCGGCTGCCGTCGTCAACGACGACGATCTCGTCCGGCGCCCGCGACTGCGCCAGCAGGCTCTGGAGACATGCCCCGATCGTTGCTTCGGAATTATAGGCCGGCACGATCACCGAAATCGTGCGCCGCGCGGCTGTCGTCGGCTGCCGACGTGCGGCGGCATTCATGGTCGACTCCATTGTATCCATCCTCTCTGAGCGCAACCGTCCCACGCGCCGTAGGCCTTCGGAAAACCGCATCGTGTATACATGTTTCTCCTCCACTTGTTCGGAAATGAACACATCACCGCGCCAGGTAGGCACAGCGCGACCTCCGCGCGCGGCGGAGATCGGATCGGCGAGACAAGGGATTAAACGGCCGGGGGCCGGTCGTGCGTCGCCGCCATGATCCGGTCATGAAGGCGCGGTACAGCAGAAGACAGGATAACGTGGGCAAGGACGAACGGTGCCAACAGACCCAGCGCGGCGGCGAAGCATTCCGCGCAGGTCGCGCAACAGCTGTCGTAACAGGTGTCATGCTGGATGCAAGATCCGGGTTTCTGGTCGGCATGCACCGTCACGCCATCCGTCTTGCCGTGATCCGCGTGCAGGGCAGGAGTGGCGGCGTCTGCGGACGCAGATGCGAACGCCGGCAACACCGGCGCCAAAATGATCGCGAGCGTCAACGCAAATGAAACACTCATGCGTTGCAGAATATTCAAGTTATGCCTTGGCATAAGGCGGTTTCAACTCATTAAATGCTGTTTTGCTGGCTGGATAGGAAGTAAGTCGCGATAGCATCGGTGCTTCATGGGCCACCTGGCCGAAAAAACGCGAATGCAGCATGACACGCCGCTTCCTGTTGGAGTAACGATATCAAATTCAGGCCAGCATAATAAGCCGGTCTTCAACCAACGAAAACACCGACGGACAGGTCCGGTAATACCGCCCCAGGACCACTGCTTCAAGACCCTCGAAGGCCGGCGTCGCCGGTTTCGATCTTCCCGGCGATTTGCGGACAAAAATATCGTGTTGTACGATGCCCCGCGGCTTGACTGTGCGGTTAGGCTCCAAGCGGCTCAGGTACCGACGTAACGCCCAGGCGAGCCGGCCCCCGGCGGAAGGTCGGAGGTCGCCAACACCCACTCCGTCAGCGGCGCTTGGAGCGTATGCCCGAGCGCAGCAACGTCAAGACGAATATTCTCGCCGTTGGACACACAAAACCGGATAAGTAGTTCCAGATCGATCTCGAATTTGCAAGCTCAAACTGCGCACGATACCCCGTCGGACCGCCGCCTGACCGGCGAACGCACCGTTGCGACCCGACGCGCCTGGGCGGGACTGGCGCTGCTGGCGATGGTGCTGGCGCTTTGGTTCGGACATGCGCTCGGCAACCGCGCGCTGTGGCATCCCGACGAGGGCCGCTATGGCGAGATTCCGCGCGAGATGGTCGAGACCGGCGATTACGTTACGCCGCGTCTCAACGGCGTGAAGTATTTCGAAAAGCCGGCGTTGTTCTACTGGATGCAGGCGGGTTCGATAAAACTTTTCGGCGTGAACGAATGGGCGCTGCGGCTGTGGCCGGCGCTGCTCGGGCTGCTCGGTTGTCTCGCGGTGTACGGCGCCGGATGCAAACTCTTCGGTCGCCGCGCCGGGCTGATCGCCGCCATCGTCCTTGCTACCAGCCCGCTCTATTACCTGCTCGCGCGCATCATCACGCTCGACATGGCCGTGAGCGTGTTTCTATCTGGCGCGTTGCTGAGCTTCCTGCTCGGCGTGCGTGCGCCGCCCGGGCGCTCGCGCTCGCTGTATCTCTATGCGTTCTACGCGCTGTGCGCCGCGGCTACGCTCACCAAGGGGCTCATTGGCATCGTCATTCCGGCCATGGTGATCGGCGCCTGGATCGTGCTGCTGTGGGACTGGCGCCTGCTGCGCGCGATTCACCTGCCCACCGGTCTGTTGCTGTTTTTCGTTCTGGCGGCGCCGTGGCATGTGCTGGCGGCGCGCGCCAACCCCGAGTTCGCGCAGTTCTATTTTATTCACGAACATTTCCAGCGCTATCTCACCACGGTGCACATGCGCTACCAGCCGTGGTGGTTCTTCGTGCCAGTACTGGTGCTCGGCATGTTGCCGTGGATCGGACTGCTGTTCCCGGCGCTGCGCGACGCCTGGGCCGGCTGGCGCGCACGTCGTGAACGGCGTGAAGAATTGTTCCTGCTGCTCTGGGTCGGACTGGTGTTCGCGTTTTTCTCGGTGTCGGGCTCGAAGCTCATCCCTTATATTTTGCCGATGCTGCCGCCATCGGCGCTGCTGCTCGGCCGTTATCTGGCACCGGCAGAACCTGCGCCGGAACCCAAAGGCTTGCGCAGCGGCTTCTGGTTGTTTCTGGTGGCTACCGCCGCGCTGGGCGCGTACCTGGCCATGGAGCTTTCGCGTCGTCCCCAAGCGCAGGCAGACGTATTGCGCCTGGGTAGCGGCGCGTACCTGATGCTCGCCGGACTCTTGCTGGTGGCGCTGGCGCATTTCTTCCTCGGACGGCTCGCGACGGTGACGCGCCCGCTGGCGGTGCTGGCGGCGGGCGCGGCGCTGTTGGTGTTGG
>CAKKQL010000057.1:2407-4826 GCA_919902095.1 Acidiferrobacterales bacterium | reverse complement strand
GCCGCCGATCAGGGTGTCGTCACCGGGAATACCCTGGACGTTGAGGGTGAAGCCGTCACTGACCGAAGTGTCGGTGGTGTCGGTGGCGGTGACGCGGATGTCATAGGTGGCGGAAAGGCCAGTGTCGGTGTCGATCAATACATCGGCGCCGTCGGTGCCTGTAAGCAGGCTGTCCTTGGGGGCGATGCCGGTAAAGGTCTGGGTGGCGGTATCGAAGCCGAGCCACGCTGGCAGGCTTGAACCGTCGGTCAGGGTAGCCGAGAAGGTCAGGCTGTCACCGTGGATGAGATCATCATCGGTGAAATGGCCGGAGACATTGAGGGCAAAGGGGCTATCCTCGGTGGCGGTCTGGTCGGGAATGGCGGCAATGGCCACGGGCGCGTCATTCACGTTGTTCACGGTGAGCGCGAAGGTGTCGCTCACGCTCTGCCCGTCCGAGTCGGTCGCCGTGACGATGATGTCATAGCCACCGATAAACGAATTATCCGGGGTTCCCGAGAATATTCCGGTCTCGGCATTGAAGCTGAGCCAAGTGGACAGTGCCGAGCCGCCTTCGAGGGTGGCGGCGTAGGTTAGGTAATCACCGCGGCGGATATCTTCGTCCGTGAAGGTGCCAGCGGGCAACGCGAAGCTAAACGGGCTGTCTTCGTCGACCACTTGGTCAGGCAGGGGAACACCCAGTTCCGGGGCATGACGGCTCAGGGATTCGAGCCACGCGGCATCGTAGTTCGATCCGTCGTTGAATTGGATGTTCTCGATCCGGTAGTCCGGCCCGAGGAACCAGTTCTGGATGGTCAGGGTGTCGTTCCCGACATGAAGCAGAAGGTCATTGCCCGTGGTATCGGTGGCAAGACTGTCCGGACTGATATTCGCACCGAAGCGCAGGGTATCGGTATTGCCGGGGCTTGCGTCATGATCGAGGAGGAGATCGGAGCCATCCCCGAGGTTAAATATATAGGTGTCATTGCCCGTTCCGCCGATCAGAGTGTCATTGCCGACACTGCCGCCCAAAACGTCATTCCCCCCGTTACCCGCGAGAGTGTCATTTCCCTCGCCCGCAAAGATCAAGTCTGCGGAGGATGCCCCCGTCAGGGCGTCGTTCCCTGACGCGCCAACGAGAATATTCGCATCGGTTATGATCGTCCCGTCGGCGAACTCGAAGCTGTCGATACGGTAGTAGGAACTGGCGAACCAGTCGCGGTTGGTGACGCGGTCCCCGGCGCCGAGGTCGACGACGAGGTCGTTGCCGACGCGCGCGAGCGCGAGGTCGGTGGGCGCGATGCCCGCCCCCAGGACGAGCCGGTCGCCGGCGTACGTGGCCCAGTCGGCGTAGTCGGTGATGATGTCCTGCCCGTCACCGCGGTTGAAGTAATAGATGTCGGCGAAGTAGCTGCCGTTCAGCACGTCGTTGCCGAGGCCGCCGGTCAGTGTGTCGTAGCCATGGTTGCCATTGAGGGTGTCGTCGCCCACGCCGCCGAGAAGCGTGTCGCTGCCCTCGCCGCCGATCAGGGTGTCGTGGCCCTCGCCGCCGTCGAGAAGGTCGTTGCCGAAGCCGCCGTCGAGGGTGTCGTGGCCGGCGAGGCCGTAGATTTGATCGTTGTACTCGCTGCCGATGATGACGTCATCGCCCGCGCTGCCGTAGCCGACGGCGCGCGCACTGGCCTGGGCCGGATCCCACACCGTCCCGTCCGCGAACTCGAAGCGCTCGATGCGGGTACGGTAAGCCTCGGCGCCGTACCAGCCCTGGATGGCGATCTGGTCGGTGCCGTTGGCGTGGGCGAGCACGAGGTTGTCATGGACGCGCACGAGCGTGAGGTCGGTGGGCGCGATGCCGGCGCCGAAGACGATGACGTCGGCGTCGCCGTACCGGTGCCGGTCGTCGATGGTGTCGGCGCCGTCGCCGAGGTTGAAGTAATAGGTGTCGCCGTAGCCGGTGCCGCGCAGCAGGTCGTCGCCGGCGCCGCCGTGGTAGGTGTTGCCCCCGCCGCCCCAGTAGTCGTTGCCCCAGTAGCCGCCGCCCAGGACGTCGTTGCCGGCGCCGCCGATCAGGGTGTCGCTGCCGATGCTGCCATCGAGGATATCGTCGCCGTCACCGCCGTCGAGCGTGTCGTTGCCCGCGCCGCCGTCGAGCCGGTCATTGCCGTCGGCGCCGATCAACGTGTCGTGGCCCTCGCCGCCGTTGAGGGTGTCGTGGCCGGCGTCTCCGAAGAGCTGGTCATTGCCCTCAAGGCCGTTCAGGGTGTCGTCGCCGGCGAGGCCGTGGATGTTGTCGATGCCGTCCCAACCGGTGATGGTCTCCGCCGCCGGCGTGCCGCTGTACGCGGCCGGCGTCAGGGTGCGCAGCGTGGCCAAGTCCCAGCGGACCCCGTCCGCGAACTCGAAGCGCTCGATGCGGGTACGGTAAGCCTCGGCGCCGTAC
>CAKKQL010000057.1:0-2307 GCA_919902095.1 Acidiferrobacterales bacterium | reverse complement strand
CCTCGCCGCCGTTGAGGGTGTCGTGGCCGGCGTCTCCGAAGAGCTGGTCATTGCCATTGGCGCCATTCAAGACATCATCGGCCGCACCACCGAGGATAAGGTTGTCCCTCTCGCCTCCTGTCGACGAATCGTTATAGGCATGCCCCAGCAGCAACCCCTGGAAATCTGGCCCGACGACGCTGGGGTCGGCAAGCACAGCCCGGCCCGCTTCGGTTTCCCGCAGAATATCCTGGGCGTGGAACAGATAGAAAACGCCGTCCCAACCAGAGGTCTTAAGGTCCTGACCATTCAGATAAAGGTCAAGAACATCGCCGAATCCTCTGGTTGGGTCGGTCCGCAGCTTTTCGTCCAATAACCCCTGCATCGCGGAGAAATCGAGCGCGACATTGCCGTCGGCGTCCACGGTCAGGCCGATGGCGTCGAGGTAGTCCCGGCCGCGGGTCTGAAGGAAGAAGCTTTGGTAGACCGACTCGCGCAAGGTCGCGTACGCCCGGTCGAGCAACTGTTGCTGCTCGCGAAGCAGATCCACGCGGACGGGCGCGGCGGGATCGGCAGGGACGGGCCGGAAGGTCTGGCCGTTGAACCGCTCGAGAACGGAGAGCTTCTCAAGCCAGGCGGCATACGCCGGGCTGCCCTCGGCAACACCTTCAAACAAAATCGTGAGCGGTCTCGTGCCGTAGGCTCCCGTTGCTGTGGTCAGCATGGAACTGGTGTCGCTCCAGCCCTGGAGGAGTGTATCAAGCTGGGCGAGTTGCCCGGCGCGGGTGGTGGCGGCGGAATATTGCTGAAGCAGGATCGTCAGATCGGGCGACAGGCTCGCCGCCTCCCGCAAGCCCCTGACCTGCCCACTCCCGTGCATGTTCGGCAGAGAGGCCGCTTCGGGAGTCAGGGGGATGGCATCGGTGAACTGTGAATGGAAGGTGTCTTCCCGAAGGTCCACGTCCCCCAGCTGACCGGTGGCGGTGCCGAGGGCGCCTTCGGTGCCATCGGTCTTGGTGTAGTGGCCAAGATCGGCGAGGACGTTGCCGTTGGGGAGCAGGGTGTTGTTTTCGGTTTTGCCGACGTGGATGGCGGCGATGCCGGATGCAGGGAGGGCAAGGAGTTCGTTGGCCTCACTGAGGCCGTTCTGGTTGAGGTCTTGCCAGAGGCGGAGATTTGTGAAGTTGGCGTCGTTGGCATCCACCAAACCGTCGGCGTTGGTGTCTTGGTCGGTAAGCGCGGCAAAGCCATCGGCGGCGTTGCCACCAGCGATTAGGGGGGTCGAATCCCCGAATAGCTCGGTACCGTTATCTATCGTTCCGTTACCATTGCGGTCTAGGACCAGGAAGGCGTCATCTGCTTTGACCCAACCTGTGGCGGTCTTTAATCCATCACCATCGTGGTCGAAGAGGATGGGGTTGTTGGGGTCTATTCCGACGGTTTCGATGCCATCGCCGTCGAGATCGAAGGTTAACGGGTCGCGGCGGCGGATGAATTGTTGGGCACCGTTGAAAGAATTCGCGACATCCTGAGGAATGAGGCTATTGAACCCAATGCTCCGGTCGAAAAGATCGCCGAGAAGCTCGCCGAAGGGGTTGCCGTAGGTACTGTCGATGACAAGGCTGCCGCTGGGGCCCGGAATGCGGCTGAGGCTGAGTCCCTGCATGACGTTGCCGAGATAATCCAGCGCGTTGCTGTCCGGATAATGGAAACCGACCCAGCTCCGAAACCCGCCTAGGCTCGTTATGACCGCACCGAGTGCACCGGAAGGGTCTTGATAGCTGCGGACCAGATTGGCTGCTGAAACATCGAGTGTACTGCCATCCGCAAGTTCGATGCTTTCAATGATGTTGGCGCCATCGCCAGCGAACCAGTTGTGAATGGTGATCCGATCCGAGGTTCCTGCGATAGCGATAACGAGATCATTATTGATGTCCTCTACCCTGACCCCTTCGGCACCTATGCCTGCCAGTTGCAGCGTGTCGAAATTGCCGGGCGTAGCGTCATGGTCGAAGATGTCGTCTTGGCCGTCGCCGAGGTTGTATATATAGGTATCGTTGCCTTCACCGCCGACCAGCGTGTCGTTGCCCTCGCCGCCATCGAGGACATCGGCACCCTCGCCCCCGTAAAGAACATCCACACCCGCCCCACCCTGGAGCGTATCGTTACCGTCGTTACCGTGTAGCTCGTCATCGCCATTGCCGCCATCGAGAATGTCGTCGCCAGCTACATCAAAACCGTCGCTATACTCGCGGTTAAAGAGCGACAGCGTCCCGTGTGTCTCGGCGATCTGCTGGTCCTGGTTGAAGGCGGCGTTGTCGAGGTCGC
>CAKKQL010000056.1 GCA_919902095.1 Acidiferrobacterales bacterium | reverse complement strand
CGTCGTTCCTCATGAAGGTGGTCGGGCGCCAGGCCGGGTTCATCGTCGGCACGCTTCTCGG
Source organism: Acidiferrobacterales bacterium (assembly GCA_919902095.1). The sequence continues at coordinate 3,043 of CAKKQL010000056.1, read as the reverse complement.
CCTCGCCGGCGCCGGGCTTGCGACCTGGGCCATCGTCGGCGGTAATTTTCTTTACTTCTGTATCGCGGTGGTGCTGATTGGCGGCTTCAACGGCCTTGGCACGTATTACCGCTTCGCCGCCGCCGTAGCGGTCAGCCCGGCCGAGTGAATACGAATTCCGGTCCCGGCCGGCCGACGTAAAATCCCTGGGCGTAGTCCACGCTGAGCTCGCGCAGCACCTCGAGAATCTCGGCACTTTCCACGTACTCGGCCACGACCTGCTTGCCGAGGCTGTGCGCCACCTCGGTCATCGCCTTCACCAGCGCGCGGTTCTCGGGGTTGGTCGGCAGGTCGCGCACGAAGCTGCCATCGATTTTGACCATGTCCACCGGCAGCGCGCGCAGGTGCGCGAACGAGGTGAAGCCCACGCCGAAGTCGTCGAGCGCGAAATGGCAGCCGAGCGTCTTGAGCGGTTCCATGAACGCCTTGGCGCGCAGCAGGTTGCGCACGGCGGTGGTCTCGGTGATTTCGAACTGCATGTGTCCCGGCGTCACGCCGCCCTCCCCGAACATGCGCGCCAGCCAGCGGAACAGGGCGTCGTCGCCGAAGTGCGCGCCGCTGATATTGACCGCGAGCGAGATATCCTTGCCCGCCGCCTCGATACCGGCGAGGTGGCTGAAGGCGAGCTCGAGTACGCGGTAGTCGATGCGCGCGATGAGGCCGGATGCTTCGGCCGCGGGGATGAACTCGCCCGGCAGCACCAGCGTGCCGTCGGGCTCCTGCATGCGGACCAGCGCCTCGTAGTGATGCACCGTGCCGTTGCCGATATGCAGTACCGGCTGGAAGTGCAGCACCAGGCGCCGCTCCTCGATGGCCGCGTGCAGCCGCTGCAGCCAGTAGTGAGTGCGTGTTTCCTGTTCTCGTAATTCCGCGTTGAAGGCAACGACGGTGTCGAGCGGGTGTTCCTGGGCCTGCCGCAGCGCGATTTCGGCGCACGACACCAGCTCCTCGGCGTTCGCTCCGTGGGCCGGGTGACAGACGATGCCGACGCGCCCCCCGACGTGCAGCGGTTCGTCCTGCACCGCGAGGTCCAGATGGACCAGGCCGGCCAGCAGTTTGTCCGCCACGATGCGTGCCCCGGCCTCGTCGGTGTCGGGCAGCACCAGCAGGAAACGGCTGCCGCCCAGGCGCGCCACGAGGGTGTCGTCGGCAACCGCCCCATGCGTTGCCCCACCTCCTCCATCCCTGGAGTCGTCGCTGTGGCTCACCACGTCGGAGCCGCGCACATGCTGGCGCAGAAACTCCGCCACCTGCACCAGCAGGGTGTCGCCCACCTGGCGGCCATACATATCGTTGATCTGAGTAAAGCGCTCGAGACCGAGATCGAGGCAAGTGAGAGGGCGGCGCGTGCGCCGCGCGAGCGCGATCAGGTTCGCCAGCACCAGCAGCGCGCCACGCTGGTTCAGCAATCCCGTGACCGGATCGTGGTCGGAGAGGAATTCGGCCTCGCGCTCCGCGCGCCGCTGTTCGGTCAGGTCATGGACGGTGCACACGAACATCTGCTCACTGCCGACCGACGTCGGGGCGACGCCAAGGCGGATCGGGAACGACTCGCCGCCGGGACGCAGGCCGATGGACTCCATGGCGCCGTTACGCCCGTCCGCGGGCTGGCGCAGCAGTTGGCGCAGGCGCCGATGCAGTTGCTCGGTCTCGATCTCGGTCAGTAGTGTCCGGACGGCGGCGCCCACGAGGTCGCTCTTGCCGCGCCTGAAGATGCGCTCGGCCGCCCGGTTGGCCGAGCGCACCGTCCCCTGGGTATCGAGAGTCAGGATGCCCTCGACGGCGGTGTCGAGCACGGCGCTGTTGAACGCGTTAACACGCGCGAGCAGGCGGAAACGCACAAAGATGCCTGCCGCCAGCATGAGCGTAAGCAGCCCGGCGACCAGGTACAGCACGCGTGCGCTGGTCCAGAACGGCGGCGGCGCGCCGTACCAGCGTTCGTAGATGGCCTGGTAGCGCGGCGTGCCGACATGCGTCGCGATCTCCTTGTTCAGGATTTCAAGCAGGGCCTGGTTGCCCCTGCGTACCGCCACGGCGCGATCGAGCACGGCAAGCGGCGGGCCGACGCGCCGGATGCGATGGGCGAGGTCGAGCTGCTGCGCCAGCTGCTCGATGGTCGGATCGGGGTAAATGAGCGCGTCCACCTCGCCGGTGTGCAGCGCGACGAACGCCTCGCTGATGGTGTCGTAACTCCGGAGCCGTATCCCCGGCCGGTCGCGCAGCAGCTCGTAGGCGACGTTGATCCTGACCGAGGCGACAGTGCGCCCCTTCGCGATCAGGTCCTCGAGACTGGCAATGTCACGTGTCTCAACGCGCACGAATAGCGATACCGGCGTGCGCATCAGCGGCCGGCTGAAGTCGAAGTCTTTTTGGCGTTCGGGCGTGATGCCCATGTTGGGAATGAGGTCCGCACGGCCCTCGCGGAGGGTGTCGTACACTTCCTCCCATGTGCGCACGGGGCGGTAGGCGATGTGCAGCCCGGCGCGCTCGGCCAGCTCCTCCATGACCTCAATGCCGAAACCGGTGGGTATGTTGTTGCCGGTGACCTGGAACACCGGCGGAAAGTTTTCCGGGAATACCGCGACGAACGTGCGTTTTTCCGGTCCATGGCTCGCCCATGCCGCCGCGCTGCCACCGAGTGCGATGGCCAGTACGAGGACCGTCAGTCGGCGAAGACGTGACAAAGGGATTGTTGTTCTTGTTATCGGCATCGGGCATTCCCATCCCAGATGGACTGCGTGGGCTCGGACCACAACACTGGAAATATAGCTGCCGGACCGACGCCTAGCGCAATAATTTTGAAAAGAGGGGGAAATGGTGGCCGGGGACGGAATTGAACCGCCGACACGCGGATTTTCAATCCGCTGCTCTACCAACTGAGCTACCCGGCCGGGGAGGGGAGAAAGAGCCGCGCATTATAAGGAGAGCCCGGGTTCTGTACAAACCGGGCAGGCCGTCCGAAACGGCGGTGGCGCCCAGTGCCCGAGGTAAAGCTTTCCGGCAA
>CAKKQL010000055.1 GCA_919902095.1 Acidiferrobacterales bacterium | reverse complement strand
CGGCGGCACCGTGCTGTTCGTCGGCACCAAGCGCCAGGCGCAGGACATCGTCGCGCAAGAGGCGGCACGCGCCGGCGCCCCGTACGTCAGCCAGCGCTGGCTCGGTGGCATGCTCACCAACTACCGCACCGTGCGCCGTTCCATCGAGCGGCTCAAGAGCATCGAGAGCACGCTGGCGGATCCCAGCATCGCCGACAAGCTCGCCAAGAAAGAGCGCCTCGAGCTCGACCGCGAGCGCCTCAAGCTCGAAGGCAGTCTCGGCGGCATCAAGAACATGAACGGCCTGCCGGACGCGCTGTTCGTGATCGACGTCGGCCACGAGTATATCGCCGTGTCCGAGGCCAACAAGCTCAACATCCCGGTCGCCGGCGTGGTGGATTCGAACTGCAAGCCGGACGGCGTGGACTACGTCGTCCCCGGCAATGACGACGCCATCCGTGCCATCCGGCTGTATGCCGCGGCGGCGGCGGACGCCGTGATCGAGGGCCAGAACCAGCGGCAGACGGCGCTCAACACCGGCGACGACGAGTTCGTCGAAATTAAGGAAGAGGAGCCGGTCAAGGTCAAGGTCGTGTCGCGCAAGAAAGCGACGGTGGAGGCGGCCGCGGCTGATCCGGTGGCCACTGCCGCCGCACCTACGCCCGCGCCCGGCGACGACGCCAAGCCCAAGGTGAAGCGTGCCGTGCGCGCCAAGCCCAAGGCGGCGCCCAAGACGCCGGACGTGCCCGGCGCGGAAGGCGAGTAGTCATCCAGCGAAGGGGGCGTTGCCCCCTTCGCTTTAACTGCTGCACCCGCGATTCGGCGCCGTCATCGGCACGGTCGTAGCGTGCAAGCGCCATGGCGGGAATTCTGTCGAAAACGAATAATGAGGAAGTCATGAGCATCAGTGCACAGCAGGTCAAGGAGCTTCGGGAACGCACCGGACTCGGCATGATGGAATGCAAGGCCGCGCTCCAGGAAACCGGCGGCGACCTGGAAGGCGCAATCGAACTGCTGCGCAAGAAGGCCGGCGCCAAGGTGGAAAAAAAGGCCGGGCGCATCGCCGCCGACGGCACGATCGGGCTATTTCTCGACGCCGACCGCAAGCTCGCCGCCATGGCCGAGGTTAACTCGGAAACCGACTTCGTCGCCAAGGGTGATGATTTTCTCGCGTTCGCCAATGCCTGCGCCGCGCGCACGGCGACGGCCAACCCCGCCGACGTCGACGCGCTCATGCAGCTGCCGCTGACCAGCGGCGGTGGCAGCGTGGCCCAGGCGCGCGAGGGGATGGTCATGAAGCTCGGCGAAAACATCGGCGTGCGCCGCTTTATCCGCTTCGCCGCCGGCAGCGGCCACATCGCCGGTTATATCCACGGCCGCAAGATCGGCGTGCTCGTCGAACTGGACGGCGGCGACGAAGCCCTCGCCAAAGACATTGCCATGCATATCGCCGCGTCCCGGCCCGAGTACGTGTCGCGCGACCAGGTCCCGGCGGACGTGATTGCCAAGGAGAAGGCCATTTTCATCGAGCAGGCACAGACCTCCGGCAAGCCCGCCAACATCATCGAGAAAATGGTCGAGGGACGCGTGAGCAAGTACCTGGCCGAAATCACGCTGGTCGGCCAGCCGTTCGTGAAGGACCCGGATACCACGGTGGCGAAGCTGCTGCAGGCAAGAAATGCGAAGGTCGTGCGGTTCGCGCGCTTCGAGGTCGGCGAGGGCATCGAAAAGAAGTCCACCGACTTCGCGGCCGAGGTGATGGCGCAGGTCAAGGGAGGCTGAGGTGACCGCGAGCCCCGCGTATCGCCGTGTGCTGCTCAAGCTGTCCGGCGAGGCGCTCATGGGGAACGACGCCTACGGCATCAACCGCGATGTGATCGCGGGCGTCGCCGCCGAGATCCGCACGGTGGTCGAGGCCGGCGTACAGCTCGCAATCGTCATCGGCGGTGGCAATATTTTTCGCGGCGTCGCCGGCTCGGCTGCCGGCATGGAACGCGCCTCGGCCGACTACATGGGCATGCTGGCGACGGTCATCAACGCGCTGGCGCTGCAGAATGCGCTCGAGCGCGAGGGCATAACGGTGCGGGTGCAGTCGGCGATTCGCATCGACCAGGTGGTGGAACCGTACGTGCGCCGGCGCGCGATTCAGCACCTCGAACGCGGGCGCGTGGTCATCTTCGCCGCCGGCACCGGCAACCCGTTCTTCACCACCGACACCGCGGCGAGCCTGCGCGGCATCGAGGTCGGGGCGGACATCGTGCTCAAGGCGACCAAGGTGGACGGCGTGTACGACCGCGATCCGGTGCGCCATCCGGACGCGAAGCGTTACGACACGATCACCTACAGCGAGGTGCTGGAGAAGCGCCTCGGCGTGATGGACGCGACCGCCATCGCGCTGTGCCGTGAACAGAACATGCCGTTGCGCGTATTCTCGATTTACAAGTCCGGCAGCCTGCGACGGGCGGCGCTGGGAGAGAACGTAGGTACGCTGGTGAAAGCAGGAGACTGACCATGACCCAACCGACAGGCACGGTTTTATCGTACGACCAGATCAGGAAAGACGCCGAAGCGCGGATGACCAAGTCCCTGGACACGCTCAAGGGCGAGCTCGCCAAGCTGCGCACCGGCCGCGCGCACGCCGGACTGCTGGAGCATGTGCGCGTGGACTACTACGGCAACAAGTCGCCGCTCAACCAGCTGGCCAATATTTCCGTCACCGACGCGCGCACCCTGACGGTCACGCCCTACGACAAGGGCAGCACGCAAGCGATCGAGAAGGCGATCCGCGAGTCGGGCCTCGGGCTCAACCCGGCTGCCGCCGGCACCGTCATCCGCGTGCCGCTGCCGGCGCTGACCGAGGAGCGGCGCAAGGAGCTCGGCAAGCACGTGCGCGCCGAGGGCGAGAATGCCAAGGTCGCGGTCCGCAACGTGCGCCGCGACGCGAACCAGCATCTCAAGGACCTGCTCAAAAAGAAACAGATCACCGAGGATGAGGACAAGCGCGCCGAGGACGCAGTGCAGAAGGCGACCGACCGCTCCATCGCCGAGATTGACAAGCTGGTCGCCACCAAGGAACAGGAGATCATGCAGGTCTGACGGCCCGTGCCGTCAGCCACTGCCTGTAACGACCATGACCGAATCCAGCTCTACCGGCCAACGTCACCCGCTCCCCGGAGCGGGCGGCCTGCCGCAGCACGTCGCCGTGATCATGGATGGCAACGGTCGCTGGGCGCGGCGCCGCGGCATGCCGCGCATCGCCGGCCACCGCCAGGGGCTCGCGCGCGTGCGCGAGCTGGTGTCGGCCTGCGGCGACCGCGGCATTCCCCATCTGACGCTGTTCGCCTTCTCGAGCGAGAACTGGCGGCGTCCGGAACAGGAAGTGCGGCTGCTCATGGACCTGTTCCTCACCGCGCTCGAGCGCGAGGTGCAGAAACTGCATGAGAACAACGTGCGTTTCCGCGTCATCGGCGACATCGCCGGCTTCGGCCCGAAGATCGGCACCCGCATCCGCCAGGCCGAGCGCCTGACGCAGGACAACACGGCACTGACGCTCACGATCGCCGCCAACTACGGCGGACGCTGGGACATCGCCCGCGCCGCCGCCGAGCTCGCGCGCCGCGCGGCGGCCGGCGAGATCCGGCCGGAAGACATCACTCCCGAGAGTTTCGAGCCGCACCTGAGTCTCGGCGGCTGTCCGGAGCCGGATTTTTTCATTCGCACTGGCGGCGAGCAGCGCATCAGCAACTTCCTGCTGTGGCAGCTGGCCTATACCGAGCTCTATTTCACGCCGGTGCTGTGGCCGGATTTTGACCGCGCGCAGTTCGAGCAGGCGCTTCTTTCCTTTGCCGGGCGCGAGCGCCGCTTCGGCATGACCGGCGAGCAGATCGAAGCAGTCAAGCATGCTTAGCCGCCGTATCCTGACGGCGCTGGTGCTGATCCCGCTGCTGCTGGCGGCCCTGTTTTACCTCCCGACGTTCTGGATCGCGCTGCTGTTCGGCGTCTTTATTCTGGCCGCTGCCTGGGAGTGGAGCGCGCTGGCCGGCATTGGCGCTGCGGGCGCGCGCTGGTTGTACGCTGTCTCCCTGACGGCCTTTGGCGGCTTGGCGGTATTCGCCTTGCTGCGCAATCCTGCCTCCACGGTTCCGTTGATGCTCGCGGCCGTGCTCTGGTGGCTGTGGGTGCTGGTGGAACTGTTGTGGCATCCGCAACCGGACCGTGGCTGGCTCGCGACCCGTGCCGGGCGGCGGGTGAGCGGTTTTTGCGTGCTGGCGCCGGCGTGGGTGGCGCCGCTTTATCTGCATGTCGCGGACCAAGGCAGCCCGGCGCTGCTGGTATTTCTGTTTATCCTTGTCTGGATTGCGGATACTGCTGCGTATTTCAGCGGCTGGGCGTTCGGCCGGCACAAGCTGGCGCCGCGCATCAGTCCGGGCAAGACCGTGGAGGGCGCGCTCGGCGGTTTGGGCGCGGTGGCACTGCTGGCGTATGCTTGCGGGAACCTGATCTGGCGGCTGGAAGGCGCGCTGCTCGCCGCCTGGATCGCGCTGGCCGTGGTGACGGCGGCGTTTTCAATCGTCGGCGACCTGGCCGAGAGCAAGTTCAAACGCATTGCCGGCGTCAAGGACAGCGGCCAGCTGCTGCCGGGGCACGGCGGGGTGCTGGACCGGATTGACGCCTTCACGGCCGCGGCGCCGGTGTTTGTCGCCGGCTGGGTGTTTCTGCTGAATTCCGGAATATGACGATCGCAACGAAATCCGCAGCTGCCGGTGTCCGCGGCGTAACCCTGCTGGGCTCCACTGGTTCCATCGGGGTCAGTACCCTGGACGTGATCGGGCGCCACCGTGGGCGCTTTCGCGTCGTTGCGCTCACGGCCAGCACCCAGGTCGAGCGCCTGTTCGAGCAGTGCCAACAGTTCCAGCCCGACTATGCCGTGATGCAGGATGCGCGCGCGGCACAGACGCTCGCCGGGCGCCTGCGGGCCGCCGGGCTGGCGGTGCAGGTGTTGAGCGGTGTGGACGGCCTCAACACCGTGGCCGCGTTGCCGTCGGTGCATACCGTCGTGGCCGCTATCGTCGGCGCCGCCGGCCTGCTGCCGGCACTCACCGCCGCGCGCGCCGGCAAGCGTGTGCTGCTGGCGAACAAGGAGCCGCTGGTGATGTCGGGCCATCTTTTCATCGACGCGGCGCATGCCAGCGGCGCAGAGCTGCTGCCGGTGGACAGCGAACACAACGCCATCTTCCAGTGCATGCCGGCCGGCTTCCGCGCCGGTGAATCGCGCGCGGAAGTCAGAAGCATCTATCTCACCGGCTCCGGCGGCCCGTTCCGCACCTGGCCGCGCGAGGCGCTCGCGGGCGCGACGCCGGAACAGGCCTGCGCCCATCCCAACTGGGTCATGGGCCGCAAGATCTCGGTCGATTCGGCGACGCTCATGAACAAGGGGCTCGAACTCATCGAGGCCTGCTGGCTGTTCGGTACCACGCCGGCGCACATCGAGATCGTCATCCATCCGCAGAGCGTCGTTCACTCGCTGGTCGAATACGCCGACGGCTCGGTGCTGGCGCAGCTCGGCAATCCGGACATGCGCACGCCGATCGCGCACGCGCTCGCGTGGCCGGAGCGCATCGACTCGGGCGTGCGGCGTCTCGATTTGTTCGACATCGCGCAACTGAATTTCGAGCGCCCCGATCCCGAACGCTTCCCGTGCCTGCGGCTGGCGTACCAGGCGGCGCAAACCGGCGGCACGGCGCCGGCGATCCTGAACGCCGCCAACGAGATTGCCGTGCAGGCGTTCCTCGACCGGCATATCGGCTTTACCGACATCCCGGCGGTCATCGAGCACACGCTCGCCGGCCTGCCGGCAGGGCAGGACGTGCAGCTCGAGGCGATCCTCGCGGCCGACGCGCAGGCGCGGCGGGTCGCCAGTGATGCCGTTGCGAGACTCACGCAGCGTTCGCGCCAGGGGGCCGGATGATCGATTTGCTTTACTACGTTGTCGCGTTTGTCGTCGCCCTCGGCATCCTGATCGTGGTGCACGAGTACGGGCACTTCTGGGTGGCGCGGCGACTCGGCGTCAAGGTGCTGCGGTTCTCGGTCGGTTTCGGGCGCCCGTTGTGGACCCGGCACGTCGGACCGGACCGGATGGAATTCGTGGTCGCGGCACTGCCGCTCGGCGGTTACGTAAAAATGCTGGACGAGACCGAAGGCGAGGTCCACCCCGACGAGCGGCCGCGAGCGTTCAACCGTCAGCCGGTGTGGAAGCGCATGGCGATTGTGCTCGCCGGTCCGCTGGCCAATTTCCTGTTCGCGATACTCGCCTACTGGGCCGTGAACCTGGCAGGCATCGATGGCATCAAGCCGGTGGTGGGGCGGGTGATCGATAGCTCGATCGCGCAGCGTGCCGGTTTCCGCGCCGGTGACCTGCTGTTGAGCATCGACGGGAAGGACGCGCAGAGCTGGGACCAGCACCGGCTGTATCTGTTCCGGCGCGCGCTCGACCGCGCGCGCGTCGCGCTCGAAGTGCGCGACAGCGATGGCCTGATCCAGACGCGCACGCTGGACCTCAGCGGGTTTCCGATCGCGGACGTGAACGCCGGGCTGCTGGAGCGCGGCATCGGCCTCATCGGCTATCTGCCGCCGCCACTGCCCGTGATCGGCGTGCTCGAAGCCGGCGGCCCGGCGGCGCGCGCCGGGCTCGAGGTCGGCGACCGGTTTGTCGAGATCGATGGTCGGCCGATACAAACCTGGGAGGACGTCGCCGGCGCCATCGGGCGCAGTCCTGGCCGCGCCGTCGGCGTCGTCGTCGAACGCGCCGGCACACGCCAGCGCGTCGAGATCACGCCCGCGGCGGTCGCACAGCCGGACGGCGTCCGCGTCGGACGCATACAAATTCGCCCGCAGTTTGCCGAGCTGCCGGCCGAGCTGCGCGTACGCGTGCGCCTGGGGCCGCTGGCGGCGCTGCAGGCGGGGGCGGAGAGCACCTGGTCGATGTCGCTGCTGACGCTGGAAATGCTCTACAAGATGCTCAGGCTCGAGGTCTCGACCGAAAACATCAGCGGCCCCATCACCATCGCCCAGTACGCCGGCCATTCGGCCAGGATCGGCCTGGTGCCGTTTGTGCTGTTTTTGGCCGTGATCAGCATCAGCCTCGGGGTGCTGAACCTGCTGCCCATCCCCGTACTCGATGGCGGCCACCTGATGTATTACAGTATCGAGGCGGTAAAGGGCAGTCCAGTCTCGGAGCGCACGCTGGCCTGGGGCCAGCAAATCGGGGTGGCGCTTCTCGTGGCCCTCATGGTGCTGGCGTTTTATAACGACTTGACCCGGATCTTCCACTAGATCGCCGGGCAACGCTGACGATAAGAAAAGAACGATCGAATGAAACGAATTCTGGCTGTCCTGCTGCTGTCCGTTTTGCCAATCTCACTGGTCAACGCCGCGGAACCCTTCGTGGCCCGCGATATTCGCGTCGAGGGGCTGCAGCGCATCGCCGCCGGCACCGTGTTCAATTACCTGCCGATCAAGATTGGCGACACCGTGACCGAACGCGACACCCAGGAGGCGCTGCGCGCCCTGTTCAAGACCGGCTTTTTCCGCGACGTGCATCTGGAACGCCAGGGCGACGTGCTGATCGTCAGCGTCGTCGAGCGCCCGTCCATCGCCAGCATCCGCATCCGCGGTTCTGATGAATTCTCCGAGGACGACCTCAAGAACGCACTCAAGGAAATCGGACTGGCGGAAGGCCGGGTGTTTAACAAATCGCTGCTCGATCGTGTGGAGCTGGAGATGCGCCAGCAGTATTTCGCGCGCGGCTTCTATGCCGTGACCATCAAGCCCACCGTCACGCCACTGGAGCGCAACCGTGTCGGTATCCAGTTCGACGTCGCCGAAGGCAAGCCGGCACGTATCCGCGAGATCAACATCGTCGGCAACCAGTCATTCGCTGACAAGAAGCTGCTCGACCTCTTCATTCTCGGGCCGGCGCCGTGGTACGCATTCTTTTCCTCGGCCGACCAGTATTCCCGGCAGAAGCTCGCCGGCGATCTCGAGTCCCTGCGCAATTTTTATCAGGATCAGGGCTATCTCGAGTTCAATATCGACTCCACCCAGGTGTCGATCACGCCGGACAAGGAGAACATCTACATCACCATTAATCTCACCGAAGGCAAAAAATACGCCTTCAGCGGTTTCAAGCTGGCGGGCACGTTCGTGGTGCCGGAAAAGGAGCTTGAAGGACTGGTGACTATCAAACCGGATACCACCTTCTCGCGCAAGCTGCTCACGGAATCCAACAAGAAGATCGCGGACCGCTTGGCCAACGACGGTTATGCCTTCGCCAACGTCAACGCTATTCCCGAGATCGACAAGGACAAGTCGCAGGTGTTTTTCACGTTCTTCGTTGATCCGGGCCGCCGGGTGTACGTCCGGCGCGTGAATTTCGCCGGCAATATCGCTACCACTGACGAGGTGCTGCGCCGCGAGGTGCGCCAGATGGAAGGCGGCTGGTACGCCGCGGACAAGATTCAGCGTTCGCGCGTGCGTCTGCAGCGCCTCGGTTTCTTCGACGATGTGAACGTGGAGACGCCGGCTGTGCCCGACAGCGCTGACCAGGTGGACGTCAACGTCGCGGTTAAGGAGCGGCACACCGGCAACCTGCTGATCGGCGCGGGCTACTCCGACGCCGATGGCATACTGCTCAACGCCAGCATCACCCAGAGCAACCTGTTCGGCACCGGCAAGGAGTTGAGCGTCAGCGTCGACAACTCACGCTCGACGACTAACTTCAATGTCCGTTATGTCGATCCGTACCATACGCCGGACGGCATCAGCCGCGGCTTCAGCCTGTTCAACAGCAAGGTCGATGCGTCACGCGCCAATACGGCCGCATACGATACCCAGACCACGGGCGTTGGCGTGTTCTACGGCATCCCGCTGACTGAAGAGAACAGCATCAGCCTGGGTGTGGACATCGAACAGATCAAGCTTACAACCGGCTCGGACACGGCGCAGGTGGCACAGGATTTCGTTGCCAAGCACGGCAATAACAATAACCTGATTGTTGGCAACCTCAGCTGGGCGCGCGATACCCTGGATAGCACCCTGCTGCCGACGAGCGGCCTGATTCAACGGGTTTCCGGCGAACTCGGCACACCGGGGAGCGACTTGCAGTACTACAAGCTCAATTACCTGCACGGCTACTACTGGCCGCTCGGTCTGCGCAACTCGTTCCGCCTCAAGGGCGAGGTTGGCTACGGCAAGGGTTACAGCAGTACCGGCGACCTGCCGTTCTTCAAGAACTATTTCGCCGGCGGCAGCAGCACCCTCCGCGGTTACAAGTCGCGCTCGCTCGGCCCCAAGGATACGCGCTATCCCGACGATCCGATCGGCGGCAACAAGCGCGTGTTGGCGAACGCCGAGCTGTATTTCCCGGTCCCCGGTTCGTCGCGCGACAACAAGGCGATGCGCATGAGCTGGTTCGTGGATTCCGGCATGGTGTACGGCGACAGCGAAAAGGTGAATCTGTCACAGTTGCGCTACGCGACGGGTTTGGCGTTTAATTGGTTTTCGCCCGTGGGCCCGCTGAGTTTCAGCTATGGTGTGCCGCTGCGGAAGAAGGTGGATGACAAGACCGAGGCATTCCAGTTCACCCTGGGCGTGCCATTCCGATAATCATCAGGAGTCTGCGTTGAAAAACAGGTCGTTGATTTCCCGTTTGGCCCTGTGGCTGCTGCCGTTGGCGCTGGCCAGCACCGGTGCCGTTGGCGCCGAGCTCAAGATCGGCTACGTCAACGCCGTGAAAGTGATCGAGGAGGCCCCGCAGGGCGAGGCCGCTCTCAAGAAGCTTGAGGTCGAGTTCAGTCCGCGTGACAAGAAGATCATCGAGATGCAGAACCGGATCAAGCTGATCGAGCAGGAGCTTGACAAGAATGCGCTCGTGCTCAAGGAATCGGACCGCCGGACGAAGGAGCACGAGGTGGTGGCGCTCAAGCGTGATGTACGGCGCCTGAGCCAGGAGTTTCGCGAGGACTACAATCTGCGGCGCAACGAGGAGTTGGCGGCGTTGCAGAAGGTCGTCTACAAGGCCATCGTCGAGATTGCCAAGCAGGAAAATTACGACCTGATCCTGCACGAAGGCGTGATCCACGCCGGTACCAAGGTCGATATCACCGACAAGATCCTGAAGAAACTGGGAAAGAAATGACGCGCGCATGGCCGTAACTCTGGCAGAGCTCGCCCGGCGCTTCGGGGGCAGGGTACGCGGCAACCCCGACATCCTGATCGATCGTGTGGCGCCGCTCGACCGGGCCGGGCCGCGTGACATCAGCTTCGCCACCAACCGAAAATATCTCCCCCAGCTGGCGCGCACCGGTGCGGGCGCGGTCATCCTCGCGCCCGATATCGCCGAATCTTTTTCCGGCAACGCCCTGATTTCTGAAAATCCGCATCTGTGTTTTTCCCAGATCGCCACGCTGTTGCACCCCCCACAGGCACAGCCCCCCGGCGTCGACCCGGCCGCACGCGTCAGCAACGCGGCCCGTATCGCGGCAAGCGCCGCGGTCGGTCCATGCGCCGTGATCGAGGCCGGTGCCGTCCTGGGAGAACAGGCACGTGTCGGCCCCGGCTGCTACATCGGCAGAAATGCCGCGGTTGGCACCCACACCGTGCTCGCCGCCAATGTCGTGGTAATGCCGGATTGCGTTATTGGCAACCATTGTCTGTTGCATCCGGGCGCCGTCGTCGGCAGCGATGGTTTCGGTTACGCCCGCGACGGCGAGAAATGGCACAAGGTACCGCAACTCGGACGCGTCGTTATCGGCGATGACGTCGAAATTGGCGCCAATACCACTATCGACCGTGGCGCGCTTGGCGATACCGTGATCTCGAATGGCGTCAAGCTCGACAATCAGATTCAGGTCGCGCACAACGTACGCATTGGCGAGCACACGGCGGTTGCCGGCTGTGTCGGCATCGCTGGCAGCGCGGTCATCGGCAGGCGCTGCACGATCGGCGGCCACTGCACTATACTGGGCCATCTTGAGATTGCCGACGACGTGCACGTCACGGCCGGCTCGCTGGTAACGAATTCGATTCCCGATCCCGGCGAGTACTCCTCAAGTCTCAAGGCCGAACCGGCCGAGCTGTGGCGGCGCAATGCGGCGCGATTTCGCCATCTCGACGAGCTGGCACGACGTTTGCGCCGGCTGGAGGAAGCCCTCGATCAGCGCAAACAGGAGCCAGAAAATTGAATTCACTTGATATCCACAAAGTTCTTGAATACCTGCCGCACCGTTACCCGTTCCTGTTGATTGACCGCGTAACCGACTGCGTGCCGGACCAATCGCTTACCGCCATCAAGAACGTCACGATCAACGAGCCGTTTTTCCAGGGCCATTTCCCACACCGGCCCGTGATGCCCGGCGTCCTCATTATCGAGGCGATGGCCCAGGCCTGCGCCATCCTGACGTTCAGGAGCCTGGGGACGCTCCCGAATCGCGAATCGGTGTACTACTTCGTCGGCATCGACAAGGCGCGCTTCAAGCGCCCGGTGGAGCCGGGGGACCAGCTGCGCATCCAGGCGTCCATACAGCGCAAGGTACGGGGCATCTGGCAGTTCGAGGCCAGCGCTTATGTCGGCGACCAGCTTTGCACGAGCGCCGAATTGATGTGCACCTACAAGGATATTCCGGCGTGATTCACCCCCAAGCCATCGTCCATCCGGACGCCCGGGTCGGCCGGGACGTGACGATAGGCGCATTTTCAGTCGTCGGATCCGGTGTTGAGATCGGCGATGGCACCTGGATCGGGCCGCATGTGGTAATCAACGGCCCGACGCGCATCGGCCGCCAGAATCGCATCTACCAGTTCGCCTCGCTCGGCGAGGCGCCGCAGCATCTGGGCTACAAGAACGAGCCCACGCGTCTCGAGATCGGAGACCGCAACATCATCCGCGAATATTGCACCTTCAGCCGCGGCACGGTCGCGGGCGGCGGCGTGACCCGCGTCGGCAACGACAATTTCATCATGGCGTATTGTCACGTGGCCCATGATTGCCGGGTGGGGAATAACACCATCTTCGCCAACTGCGCCAGTCTCGCCGGCCACGTCACGATCGGCGACTACGCCATGCTCGGCGGTTTCACCGTGGCGCACCAGTTCTGTCGCATCGGCGCCTACTGCATGACCGCGCTCGGCACGATCACGTTCATGGACATTCCGCCCTGCGTGACGGCCTCCGGCAATCCGGCCGAACCGCACGGGCTCAACCTGCGCGGACTCAAGCGTCGCGGGTTCTCGGACGACGCTATCGAGGCTCTGCGCCAGGCATACAAGATTCTCTACAAGTCCAAGCTCAAGCTTACCGAGGCCATTGAACGCCTGGAAAAGCTGGCAAAGAAAAACGACGCGATCGACCCGTTTCTCAGTTTCATCAAGACGTCCGAACGCGGCATTATCCGCTGACGTGGCACGGAACGATCCTCCGATCCGCATCGGCATTGTCGCCGGCGAGGTCTCCGGCGATATCCTTGCGGCCGGGCTGATGCGCGCGCTCAAGCAGAAAATGCCGCAGCTCCAATTCGAGGGCATTGCCGGACCGCAGATGCAGGCGGAAGGCTGTGTCAGCATGTATCCCCTGGAGCGGCTGTCCCTGATCGGTTTCGAGGCGCTGGGGCGCTACCCCGAATTGATTGCCATGCGACGCCGGTTGGCGGGCCACTTCAGGCGCCATCCGCCGGCGCTTTTTATCGGCGTGGATGCGCCGGAT
The DNA here is from genome assembly GCA_919902095.1 of Acidiferrobacterales bacterium. The sequence goes on along the minus strand of CAKKQL010000055.1, from coordinate 3,949 downwards.
TTCAATCTCGGTCTGGAGCAGAAGCTCAAGGCGCATGGTATTCCGACCATCCATTACGTCAGTCCCACGGTCTGGGCCTGGCGCGGCTATCGCCTGCGCAAGATTCACCGCGCGGTGGATCACATGTTGACGCTGTTTCCGTTCGAGGCGCGTTATTACCGCAAGCGCGGCATTCCAGTGACCTTCGTCGGCCATCCCCTGGCCGATAAGCTCGAACCCCCGACGCATACCGATCGTCTGCGCCGGCAGCTGGGACTGCCGGCACGACACAAAATCGTGGCGCTTCTGCCAGGCAGCCGTAGCAATGAGTTGCGACGCCACGCCGACCTCTTTGTGCGTACCGCCCAGTGGCTGTCGGCGCGTCACCCGGATATACGTTTTGTCGTGCCCTTCGCCAGCCAGGAAACGCGCGCGCTTTTCGAACAGGCTCTGCAGCGCCAGAAGGCGGTCGCGCAGATATTCCGGCTGCTGGACTACCGCTCTCGCGACGCCATGGCCGTGGCCGACGTCGTGTTGCTGGCGTCGGGCACGGCCGCGCTGGAGGCTTCGCTGCTCGGCAAGCCCATGGTGGTGACCTACCGGGTTTCCCGGCTTTCCTATTTTCTGATCCGCCTGCTTGCGCATGTGCACCTGTACTCGCTGCCGAATCACCTCGCCGGGCGTCAGCTGGTACCTGAGTTCATACAGCGGGATGCGGTACCGGAAAAACTGGGGCCGGCTGTTGAGCTCTTCCTGACGAACCCGGCGCAGGCGAAATCGGTTATCAATGCCCTCGCGCGCATCCGCCGCGCCCTGCGGCGCAACGCCGACCAGCGCGCCGCTCAGGCCGTGCTGCGCGTGCTCCGGAACTCCACTAGGCGGCCATGAGTGCGGCATCGCCGGACCCGCAACCGATCGCCGGCGTGGACGAGGCCGGACGCGGACCGCTCGCCGGGCCGGTAATCGCCGCGGCGGTCATTCTCGACCCCGGCAGGCCAATCGCGGGGCTGGCCGATTCCAAGCAGCTCACCGCTGGCCGGCGCGAGGAGCTGGCAGTGCTGATCCGCGAGCATGCCCTGTGCTGGGCGCTGGGGAGGGCGGAGGTCGAGGAAATCGACCGCCTGAATATCCTACGCGCGACCCTGCTGGCCATGCGCCGCGCCGTCGAGGGGCTGTCGATGTCGCCGGCAATGGTGCTGGTCGATGGCACCCACACGCCGGAGATTGCCTGCCCGTCACGGGCCATTATCCGCGGCGACGCCACCGTGGCGGCCATCTCGGCGGCGTCCATTCTGGCCAAGGTTGCCCGCGATCAGGAGATGCTGTGGCTCGACGACCGCTATCCCGGTTACGGGTTTTCCCGCCACAAGGGCTACCCCACGCGCGACCATATCGCTGCGCTGGACCAGTTGGGCGTGTCCCCGATTCATCGCCAAAGTTTTTCGCCGGTGCGCAGATTGATTAAATAATATCTGTTAAAATACAAAGCGCTTTATGTGTTTTCTTAAGAAAAATCTTAGGTAAATACAGACAGATTTTGCTTCACCGCAAGCCGGACAGGAGTGAGAATTCAGGCCGTGAGCATCCCCTTTGTCCATCTTCGGGTTCATTCCGAGTATTCGCTTTCCGACAGTATTGTCAGAATCCAGGATCTCGTCGGTGCCGCCAAGGCACGGGGCATGCCGGCTGTCGCCCTGACCGACTTGGCGAACCTTTTCGGGATAGTAAAATTTTACCGTGAGGCGGTCGCTGGCGGCATAAAGCCTGTCATCGGCGCTGATGTCTATCTCGAGAACGCCTCCGACCCCAACAAACCTTTCCGGTTGCTGCTGCTTTGTCAGAGTCTCGAAGGTTATCGGGCCCTGTGTCGCCTGCTGACGCGCGCCTACATGGAGGGCCAGCATTCCGGCCGGCCGTGTCTGGAAAAATCCTGGTTTAAGGGTGCGGTTCCGGGGCTGATCGCGCTTTCCGGGGCCGAGGAAGGCGATATCGGCCAGGCCTTGCTGGCCGGCAACCCGGCGTTGGCCGAAGGGCTGGCCCGCGGCTACCGCGAACTGTTTCCGGGCCGGTTCTATGTCGAACTGCAGCGCACCGGCCATGCGTTCCAGGAGGACCATATCCATGCCGCGGCTGCGCTCGCGGCCAGGCTGGACCTGCCCGTGGTCGCGACCAATAACGTCGCGTTTCTCCGGCCGGAGGAATTCGATGCCCACGAGGTGCGGGTCTGCATCCAGGAAGGCCGTGTCCTGACGGACCCCCGCCGCCCGCGGCGCTACACCCCGCAGCAGTTTTTCCGCAGTTCCGCGGAGATGGCCGAGCTGTTCGCGGACATTCCCGAGGCCCTGGCCAATACCGTGGAAATCGCCCGGCGCTGCAATCTGCATCTGGAACTCGGCCGGCCCTATCTGCCCGATTACCCTGTCCCGGCGGGGAAGGTAATCGACCAGGTGCTGCGGGAGCAGGCGGCGGTCGGGCTGAAGGCGCGCCTGGGGCCGATGCCGGACGCCGAACGCGCCGCCAGGCACGGCGTCTATGCCGCCCGGCTCGACCTCGAGCTCGGGGTCATCATCAAGATGGGTTTCGCCGGCTACTTCCTGATCGTGGCCGACTTCATCCAGTGGGCCAAGGGCAACGGCGTGCCGGTGGGCCCCGGACGCGGTTCGGGCGCCGGTTCGCTCGTGGCCTGGTGTCTCGGCATCACCGAGCTCGACCCGATCCGCTACGAGCTGCTGTTCGAGCGTTTCCTCAATCCCGAGCGCGTGTCGCTGCCGGATTTTGACGTCGACTTCTGTATGGAGCGACGCGACCGCGTGATTGAATACGTCACCGCCCGCTACGGCCAGGACCGGGTCTGCCAGATCATCACCTTCGGCACCATGGCGGCCAAGGCGGTGGTGCGCGATGTCGGACGCGCGCTCGATCATCCGTACGGTTATGTCGACAAGCTCGCCAAGCTCATTCCACACGAGCTCGAGATGACGCTCGACAAGGCGCTGGAACAGGAACCGCTGCTGAAGGAGCGCTACGAAAAGGAGGAGGATGTGCGCGCGCTTATCGACACCGCGCGCACGCTCGAAGGGCTGGCGCGCAACGCCAGCAAGCATGCCGCTGGCGTGGTGATCGCGCCCACCGGTCTCACGGATTTCATGCCGCTCTACTGCGAGCAGGGCAGCCTGCAGGCGGTGACCCAATTCGACATGGGTGATGTCGAAACGCTGGGGCTCGTAAAGTTCGACTTCCTCGGGCTGCGCAACCTCACCGTCATCGACAAGGCGGTCAAGAACATCAACGCCCGCCGCGCCGCGGCGGGCATGCCGCCGGTTGTCATCGACCAGCTTCCGATTGACGACCTGCAGACCTACGCGCTCATCAAATCCGCGCGCACCACGGCGCTGTTCCAGCTCGAGTCGCGTGGCATGAAGGACCTGATCCTGCGCTTGCAGCCGGACAACTTCGAGGAAATCATCGCGCTCGTGGCGCTGTTCCGACCGGGCCCGTTGCAGTCCGGCATGGTAGACGATTTCATCAACCGCAAGCACGGCCGCGCGCGCATCAAGTATCCGCACCCGAGCCTCGAGCCGATCCTGAAGCCCACCTACGGCGTGATCCTGTACCAGGAGCAGGTGATGCAGATCGCGCAGGTGTTGTCCGGCTACACGCTCGGTGGGGCCGACCTGCTGCGGCGCGCCATGGGAAAAAAGAAACCGGAGGAGATGGCGCAGCAACGCAGCGTCTTCGTGCAGGGTGCCGAGGCGCGCGGCGTGAACGGGAAACTCGCTGCCGATATTTTCGACTTGATTGAAAAATTCGCCGGCTACGGCTTCAACCGCTCGCACTCGGCGGCGTATGCGCTCATTGCCTACCAGACCGCTTGGCTCAAGACGCATTACCCGGCAGCGTTCATGGCCGCGGTGCTGTCGGCGGATATGGACAAGACCGACAAGGTCGTGACCATGATCGCCGAGTGCCG
>CAKKQL010000054.1 GCA_919902095.1 Acidiferrobacterales bacterium | reverse complement strand
TTATTGACGGGCGCGTGGAGCACGCCGTGCTGCTCGAGGTGTTCACCGACGAGGGTGTGGGCACGTTGATCCGCGCCTAACGAATCTCCAATTTATGAGTTTTTGACGCAGAGCCGCAAAGACGCAAAGGGTTTTCATGTTTATTTTTTTTCTGCTTTTCTTTGCGCCTTCGCGTCAAGTAATCCTACCTAGCAAATTTACCACCCATGCCACGCGGTAAACGCGGCGAGCGCCGCCAGTCCATCCTTGAAACGCTGGCGCGCATGCTCGCCGAGCGCAGCGGCGAGCGCATCACCACTGCGGAGCTCGCGAAGGCCGTCGGTGTGTCCGAGGCGGCGCTTTACCGTCATTTCCCCAGCAAGGCCAGGATGCTGGAAGGGCTGCTCGATTTCATCGAGGAGTCGCTGTTCTCCCGCATCAACCGCATCCTCGCCGAGGAAGCCGGCGCTGAAGCCCGCCTCCGTAACATTCTGTTTCTGATCCTCGGCTTTGCCGACAAGAACCCCGGCATGGCCCGTATTCTCTATGGCGACGTGCTGACCGGCGAGGCCGAGCGCCTGCGCAAGCGCGTGGCACAGATATACGACCGCATCGAAACCCAGCTGAAACAGATACTGCGCGAGGCCGCGCTGAATCAGGCCCAGCGCGCCGTGATTCCGGAAACCGCCGGTTTGTTGCTCGCTTTTCTCGAAGGCCGGATCGCACGCTTCGTGCGCAGCGAGTACCGCGATTCGCCGGTGCAAGGGTGGGAGAAGCAATGGGAGATGCTGAAAGTGATTCTTTCCTAGGTAGTAAGTCCCGAAGGAAGTAGATCGTGTTTGCAGGTGCTGGGCGGTTTTCTAGATACTGATTTCCACGTCCTCGATTTTTCCGTTGCGGATGCGGAAACCTCGCATGTCGAGCACCCCTTTGGTCCCGAGCGAAACAATCAGATAAAGCACGCCGGGGTATTCGGATTGCTGGATGTCCTCGAGCGAAGGCTGTGCCGGCGCCTCGGGGTGGGAGTGGTAGATGGCTTTCAGTTCCTCGCCGTTCTCGCGCATGGCGCGCAGCGCGCCGATGAGCCCCTTCGGGTCCATCTCGAACAGCCGGTGCCGGTCGACGGCGATGTTCGCCACCGGGTAGCAGTGTGTGAAACCCGCCGAATTGCCGGCGATGAGGCCGCAGATTTCCTCGTCCGACGCCTGCTGTGCCTGATGCAGGATCTGGTTGACGATGGAACGTGGGATTCTGACCGGTTCGCTCATGGGCCGCAGACCGGACAGTGTGGGTCTTTGCGCAGCCGGAGCTCGCGCCATTCCATGGCGAGTGCGTCGAGCAGCAGCACGCGACCGGTGAGCGTTTCGCCGAGGCCGAGCAGCAGCTTCAGTGTTTCGGCCGCCTGGATGCTGCCGACGATGCCGGCGACGGGCGCGAGCACGCCGAACTCGGCGCAGGGTTCATCGGGTTCGCTCGTTTCATGATACAGGCAGCGGTAGCAGGGGCTGTCGGGCAGATCGGCCCGGAAGACGGCAACCTGACCTTCGAAGCGCACGACTGCGCCCGAGACCAGCGGCGTTTCCTCGCGCACGCACGCGGCGTTGAGCAGGAAGCGCGTCGGGAAATTGTCGCTCGCGTCCACCACGACATCGGCGGCCCGCACCTGCTCGGTCAGCTCCGTGCCTTCGAGCTTGCGGTTGATCGCGGTGACCGTTATTTCCGGATTGAGCGCCTTGAGCTGTCTGGCTGCCGAGGCAGCTTTGTCCTGGCCGATGGATTCGGTGGTGTGCACGATCTGGCGTTGCAGGTTCGTGAGCTCGACCTTGTCGTGGTCCACGATGACGAGGTGGCCGACACCGCTGGCCGCGAGGTACATGGCCGCCGGCGAGCCCAAGCCGCCGAGGCCGATGATGAGTACACGCGCGTTAAGCAGTTTTTCCTGGCCGGCGACGTCCACCCGGCGCAGCAGGATATGGCGGCTGTAGCGCAGCAGTTGGCTGTCGTCCATGCGCCGATTCTATAGGGCGTGCGCGCGGCTTGCACGGCGCGACGACGTTACGTCCGGGTGCCGAGCCAGAACGACAGGTCTTTTTCGAGGAACTCCTGCACCGACATGTAGTGCGAACCGTCGCAGGAGAAGGTCAGCCCCACCATCCCGTTCATGACATTGAGCGAGCCGGAACGCAGATAAATAGTCTCGTCGGCGAACCGCAGCTCCTTGAACTCTTCCAGCGTCTTGCGGATTTCTGCCGGCGAGACCTTGGCGTCGTCCGGATAGGGGCGCAGGGCATAGGCCAGGCAGATATCCGGGTCGATGATCTCATCCACGCTGTGCAGGCGATAATTGTAGGGATCGTCCAGCAGCCACAGCGAGCAGCGGCCGCTGGAGTAGTGAATCTTGATGTGGAACACGCCATGCAGGTGCATCAGCCGGAGCATGAGGTCATTGACCGCGTCGATATGCTTGTCGAGCAGGCTGGTGGTGCGCGTCTGCTGAAACAGTTGACCGCGCACCGCCGGGTCGCCGCGGAACTGCTGCCAGCGCGTCGGCGGCGCCGCGGGCGTTGCCTCCGCCGGCAGGTCGTCGACCGCGAAATCGGCGGCGATGAAGCCGAGCAACTGGTTATCGCTGCTTACGGCTTGCAGTGCCGTGACGCAGTGACGTGGCACGTACTGGCTCAGGTACACCGACGAGAGCATCACGCCCTTGAACGGCAGGTGGTTTTTGAGGTACGGCCGCTGCGACAGATCGCGCCCGCGCCACGACGGGTCCACCTTGTCCGGCTGCACCATGGACGACACCTCGATGCCGTTCACGTCCCAGCAGTAGAGCAAGTGACAGTGCGGAATGGCGCCGATCGATTCGGCGAGCAACGCATCAAGCGCATCGGCGCCTGGCCACACGCCGGCCACGCGCGCGGCGAGTTCACCGAGCGGCTTCTCGATGGCTTCGGCGAGGGCGGCCTTCTTGGCCAGGATGAGCTGCGGGACCGAGGCGGTGTCGTTCATGGGTGCTGGATGCGGCTGACAGACTTCGATTTCAATGTCCGGAAGCCAGTTTATACCGGGCTTTCGTGACAGTTGGAATCGTGGCCGTCAGCAGCCGGTCGGTGCCGCGCGACACTCGGTGACGCGGTCGCGTCCGGCGAGATCGCGGTGGCAGAGAATCTCGCAAAAACCCGCCACGGTCAGGATGTCCGCCACGGCCGTGGCCTGATCGGGCCCGTGTTCCAGCAGCAAGTAGCCGCCAGCCCTCGGGAATCGGGCGCCACCGCCGGGCATCAACTGGGCGAACGCCTGTAGGGCAATGATGCGGATGGCATCCAGCCCGTCCGGTCCGCCAATGAGTGCGGTGCGTGGCTCGAAGCGTACATCGCCCTCATTGAGATGTTGGTCGTCGGCACGCACATACGGCGGATTGCTGACGATCATTTCAAGCGCGCGGTGCGCCAGCGGCGCGAGCCAGTCGCCATGGAAAAATTCGATATTGGCAATGCCCAGTCGCGCGGCATTCGCGCGCGCCACGTCCAGCGCCTGCGTCGCGCTGTCGCAGGCATGGACCCGGCAACCCGGGCGCTCGTGCGCGAGCGCGAGCGCAATGGCGCCACTGCCGGTGCCGAGGTCAGCGATGTGCCAGCGCGCATCCGGCGGAATCCGCGCCAGCGCCTGCTCCACCAGCAGCTCGGTTTCCGGGCGCGGGATGAGTGTCGCCGGCGTGACCTTGAGTCCGAGTGACCAGAACTCGCGCTCGCCGGTGAGGTAAGCGATGGGTTCGCCCGCCAAGCGGCGCCCCAGGAGCCCGCGTAATTGCTGCGCCTGGGTTGCGGTCAGGGATTGGCCGGCGTGCGTGACAAATTCGACGCGCGCGAGGCCGGTGACATGCATCAGCAGGACTTCGGCATCGAGGCGCGCGGTTCGACTGGATGGCGTCAGCATGGCGACCGCGGTTCGCAACGCGTCGGCCATCGTTCCCGACTGAGCCCTACCTCCTCCATCCATGGAGTCGTCGCCCAGGATTAGTGGCATGGCGGGCAGACTCAGGCGTTCAGGCCCGCCATCAGATCGGCCTGATCGGCGGCGGTGAGGGCGTCGATGATCTCGTCGAGCTTGCCTTCCATCACCTGGTCGAGCTTGTGGAGCGTCAAATTGATGCGGTGGTCGGAGACGCGCCCCTGCGGGAAGTTGTAGGTGCGGATGCGCTCGGAACGGTCGCCGGTGCCGACCAGGCTCTTGCGTGTCGCCGCTTCCTGTTCCCGCTGCCGGCGCCGCTCGGCCTCCAGAATCCGTGCCGACAGGATGGATAGGGCGCGCGCACGGTTCTTGTGCTGCGAGCGCTCGTCCTGGCACTCGACCACGATGCCCGTGGGCAGGTGGGTGATGCGGATCGCCGAGTCGGTCTTGTTGACGTGCTGGCCGCCGGCGCCGCTGGCGCGGAAGGTATCGACCTTGAGGTCGGCGGGGTTGATGGCGATGGCGTCGATCGCCTCGGCCTCGGGCAATATCGCCACGGTGCAGGTCGAGGTGTGGATGCGCCCCTGGGCCTCGGTCGCGGGCACGCGCTGCACGCGATGCACGCCGGACTCGAACTTGAGGCGCGAGTACACGCCCTGACCGGCGATGCGCGCAATGACCTCCTTGTAGCCGCCGTGCTCGCCGGCGCTGGTGCTCATGACCTCGACGTTCCAGCCGCGCGACTGGGCATAGTAGTTGTACAGGCGGAACAGCTCGCCGGCGAACAGCGCGGCCTCGTCGCCGCCGGCGCCGGCGCGAATTTCGAGAAACACGTTACGCGTGTCGTTCGGATCCTTGGGCAGCAACAGCTTGTGGAGCTCGCGTTCGTGGGTTTCCAGGTCGCTCGCGGCGCGCGCGATTTCCTCCTCGGCCATCTCGCGCATGGCGCTGTCGGGGTCCGCGCGCATGGCGCGCGCCGCCTCGAGTTCGTCCTGGGCGCGCCGGTACTTTTCATAGACCGCCATGAGCGGCTGAATCTCGGCGTATTCCTTGGAGAGGTTGCGGAATCGGTTCTGGTCGCCGATGACGGCGGGATCGCCGAGCAACGCGGTGATTTCCTCAAAGCGGCGCGCAAGGCCGTCTAGCCTTGTCTGGATGGCAGGATTCATCTTTAGTTTTCGTTAAGGTTGAACAACCGCCGCGCGGCTTCGAGCAGCTCGCCGTCGAGATCGGCGTGGCGCAAGGCGTCGGTGGGGGCGTGCGTGAATTTGTTGGTCAACGTACGCGCCAGTTGCTCCAGCACCTTGGCCGGGTCTTCGCCGCGCGCGAGCTTCTGGCGCGCGTGCTTGAGCTCGCGCTCGCGCAGGCTGTCGGCCTGCTCGCGCAGCGCGCGAATGGTCGGCACGGCGTCGAGCCCGTGGATCCAGTGCATGAAGTTCAGCACCTGCACGTCGATGATCTTCTCGGCCTCATGCGCCGCCGCCGCGCGCGACTGGCGATTTTCCTGCACCACGCCCTGGAGGTCGTCGACGGTGTACAGATAGACGTCGTTCAGCTCGGCGACCTCGGCTTCGATGTCGCGCGGCACGGCGATGTCCACCATGAACATCGGCCGGTGCTTGCGCGCCTTGAGCGCGCGCTCGACCGCGCCCTTGCCGAGAATGGGTAATTGCGAGGCGGTGGAGGAGATAACAATGTCGGCATCGGCCAGGCGCGCCGGCATCTCGGCGAGCGAGATCGCCTCGGCGCCATGGGGTTCGGCGACGCGCTGGGCGCGCTCAAGCGTGCGGTTGGCGACGATCATGTGTCGCACGCCTTGCTCCTTGAGGTGGCGCGCGCACAGCTCGATCATGTCGCCGGCGCCGATGAGCAGCACCGTCTGGTTCGTGAGGTCGTCGAAAATCTGGCGCGCGAGCGCCACCGCGGCCGAGGCCACCGACACGGCGCTGGCGCCGATGGCGGTGTCGGTGCGCACCTGCTTGGCGACCGTGAAGGTTTGCTGGAACAGGCGGTTGAGAATCTTGCCGGTGGCGCCGGTCTTGTGCGCCTGGGCGAAGGCATCCTTCATCTGTCCCAGAATCTGCGGCTCGCCGAGGATCATCGAGTCGAGGCCGGCGGCCACGCGGAAGGCGTGCCGGACCGCGGCCTGGTCCGGATACTGGTAGAGGAAGGGATGCAGGGCCTCGTGGTCGATGCGGTGGTAGTCGCAGAACCACTCGATGAGGCGCGCGTTGTTCGCCGGTTCGAGATTGCAGTAAAGCTCGGTGCGGTTGCACGTCGAGAGAATCGCGGCCTCGTGCGCCGCGCCTTGGGTCGTGACCGCCGCCAGGGCGTCGGCGAGTTTCTCCGGCGCGAATGCGACCTTGCCGCGGATGTCCACCGGGGCGGTATGGTGATTGACGCCAAGGGCGAGCAGGTGCATGGAAGGCGGCCAGGATACGGCGTTCGGGCCGGGATATCGGGTCATCGCGGCGCAGAGTCAAGTTGGGCGGCGGTCAGGTTCGCACGCATCGTCATAATAACATGGTATGTCACCGGCGCCGGCACGTGGAGGCCGGCGCCGGTGGCCGCGGGCGTTGTACTATAATTTCAGCAGGCACAGCAGCGCGAACCGGGTGGGAACGAGCGCCCGGCGACACAGCGGCAGGTCGGCTTGCTTGCCCCGGCGGGATATATCAGACTGGCGCGGATAACTCCTTTTCGGCCGATTGGAATTTCCGCGCCGCGTTAATGTCTTACCAGCACCGCGCCGTGCCGGCGCCGGTATCACTGTCCGGAGCATCGAAAGCATGCATCTCCCCAGCCTTCGCGTCCTCGCCGCCGTCACGCTGCTGCCGCTGCTCGCGGCCTGCGCCGGCCTCGCGCCGGTGGCGCCGCCACGGCCGGCCGCCGCCGAGGCGTTGCCCGAGGTGACGCTCAGCGACGACATCCTGTATGACGTCCTGCTGGGCGAGATCGCGAGCCAGCGCGGACAGATTGGCGTCACCGCGCTCACGCTCGGGCGCGTGGCGCAGAAAACGCGCGATCCGCGGCTGGCCGAGCGCGCCACGCTCGCGGCGCTCTATGCCAGGCAATACGGCGAGGCGCAGAAATCCGCCCAACTCTGGGTCGAGCTGCGTCCGGAGGACGTGGAGGCGCGTGAGGCGCTCGCGACGGTACTGCTCGAGCTCGATCGTCCGGCGGAGGCGCGCACGCACTTTGAAACGATGTTGGCGATCGAGACCGGGCGCCGCAACCTGGAGCAGGCTTATCCGCGCATCGCCGCCGCGCTGAGCCGCCAGGCGAACAAGCCCGGCACGCTCGAGCTGATGCAGGCACTGGTTGCCCGGCAGCCGCGCAACGCCACGGCGCATTTTGCGCTCGCGCACCTCGCGGTGCGCGCCGGCGATCTCGCGCGCGCCGGCGCCGCCGCCGAACGCGCGCTCGCGCTCAGGCCCGGATGGGAAGAGGCGGCGCAATTCCGCGCGCGTATTCTGGTCTCGCAAAAGGACACGGCGCGCGCACTGGCGTTCTACGAATCGTTTCTGCGCGATAACGCCGGCGCCACCGCCACGCGCCTGAGCTATGCGCGCTTTCTCATCGACCAGAAACTGTGGGAGCAGGCGCTCGAGCAGTTCCGGCAGATCGTCGCGAGCAGCCCCGAGGACGCCGACGTCATCTACGCCGTGGGCCTGTTGTCGCTGCAGACCAACCGCCTGGCCGAGGCGGAGAAATACCTGAAGCTCGCGCTCAAGCTGCGTCCCGCGAACGACCAGGCGCGCTTCTATCTCGGCGAGGTTGCCGAACAGGGCAAGCGCCACGCCGAGGCGATTGCCTGGTACCGCGGCATCGGCCCGGGCGAGAATTACTTCGAGGCCCAGGCGCGCCTCGGGATCGTGCTGGCGCGCCAAGGCGATCTGGCCGCGGCGCGCCAGCACCTGCAGGGGATCGCGGCCGAGAACGACACTCAGCGCGTGCAACTCGTGCTCGCCGAGGAGCAAGTCCTGCGCGAGGCCCGGCAGTACCGCGAGGCGCTCGACATGCTGGGCCGCGCGCTGACGGCGCTGCCGGAGAACAAGGACCTGCTGTACGCCCGTTCGCTGATCGCCGAAAAGCTCAACCTCATCGAGATCGCCGAGCGCGACCTGCGCGCGATCCTGAAGCAGGATGCGAAGAACGCCAATGCCCTGAACGCCCTCGGCTACATGCTGGCGGACCGCGGCCAGCGCCTCGACGAGGCGCAGTCGCTGCTGCGCGAGGCGATGACGCTCAAGCCCGACGACGCCTTCATTCTCGACAGCTACGGCTGGTTGCAGTACCGCCTCGGCAACAGCGCCGAGGCCATCAAGTTTCTGCGGCGCGCGCTCGAGTTGCGCAGTGATGCCGAAATCTCGGCGCACCTCGGTGAGGTGCTGTGGGTTGCGGGCGACCGCCGCGAGGCCGAGTCGGTGTGGGACCGCGCGCTCAAGGACACGCCCGACAACGAAGCGCTCATTGGTGTCATTAACAAGTTCAGAGAAAAGAGAAAAGAGTAAAGAGAAAAGTGCCGGGCTTTTCTCATTCCCGCTCGTTTATCCACCGATGAAACCCGCCGGCTTTCCTGCTCTCTTTTTTCTTTGCCCTTTGCTCCTGTTGAGTGGCTGCGCGGGGCTGCCCGCACGCACGCCGGAGGACGCCGCGCGCGCCTGGGCCGCGCGCCAGCAGGCGCTCGCGGCGCTGGTGGCTTGGGACATTCGCGGACGCATCGCCCTGCGCAGCCACGACGAGGGCGTGCAGGCCACGCTCCACTGGGCGCGCGACGGCGAGCGCCACCGCATCAGTCTGGTCGGGCCGCTCGGAAGCGGCCAGGTACGCCTGACGCAGGATGGCACCGGTGCCGAGCTGCGCGACGCGGAGCAGAAGCGCTATCACGGGCGCACGGCGCGCGAGCTGCTGGCGCGCACCACCGGCTGGGACGTGCCGCTCGAAAACATGAACTGGTGGGTCTTGGGGCTGCCGGTCCCCGAGGTCGTTTCCGAGCGCGAGCTGGACGCTGCCGGACGGCTGGCGTCGCTGACCCAGCTCGGCTGGGAGATTGAGTTTATCGAGTACCGCCGCTATGGCGCCCACGAACTTCCAAGCACGCTTTTCCTGCGCCGGCGCGAGAACAATGTCGCCGGCCAGGGGCTCAACCACGTGACCGTCGAAGTGCGCGTCGCCATCGAGCGCTGGACGTTGCCGGGAGGGTAGCCGTCGCATGACAAGAATCTGGCCGGCGCCGGCCAAGCTCAATCTGTTCCTGCATGTCGTCGGCCGGCGCGCCGACGGCTACCACCTGCTGCAGACGGTATTCCAGTTTCTCGACCACGGCGACGAACTCGAATTCCGCGTCTCCGACGACGGGAACATCGCGCGCGCGGCCGACATTCCTGGCGTGCCGGCGGCGGCCGACCTTACGCTGCGCGCGGCGCGGTTGCTGCAGGCACGTACGAATACGGCGCGCGGCGTCGAAATCCATCTGCGCAAGCGCATTCCGGCGGGCGGGGGGCTGGGCGGCGGCAGTTCCGACGCCGCCACCACGTTGCTCGCCCTGAACGAGATCTGGGGGCTTCACTGGGAGCGGTCGCGGCTGGCCGCGCTGGGACTGGAACTCGGCGCCGACGTGCCGGTATTCGTCATGGGCCAGGCCGCCTGGGCCGAGGGCGTGGGCGAGGTGCTGACCCCCATCGAACTGGCGCAGCCGTGGTATGTGGTGCTGTCGCCGCCGGTTTCGGTGTCTACGGCCGCGGTTTTCGCGCAGTTCGGGGCTGCGATGGACAGGATGTCCGAGTGCAGCGATGAGCACGGGGATGTACGGGAGCGCCAATTGACACGTTATAGCCCCGCCATCACAATACGCGACTTTCGCGCGGGGCGGACGCGCAACGATCTCGAGCCGGCGGTGCGCCGGCAATACCCTCAGGTGGATCAGGCGCTGACGTGGC
>CAKKQL010000053.1 GCA_919902095.1 Acidiferrobacterales bacterium | reverse complement strand
CCAGGGTTTTCGGCAGATTGATAAAGGGGTAGTCGGTCCAGATATCCCCGTTCACTACCAAAAACGGGTCGCTATCGAGCAGCGACAGCGCCTGAAGGATGCCACCGCCGGTCTCAAGCCCGCCTTCCGGTTCCGGTGAGTAAGCGATGCGCGCCCCAAATTGACCGCCATCGCCAAGGTAATCCGCGATCTGTCGACCCAGATGGGCGTAATTCACCACCAGGTCGCGCAACCCGGCGCGCGCCAGGGACTCGATCAGGTGCACCAGCAGCGCCTTGCCCGCCACCGGCAATAATGGCTTGGGGATACGGTCGCTCAGCGGGCGCATGCGCTCGCCCCGTCCGGCGGCAAGGATCATGACCTTCACGGCGTTTTGACCGCCTTCGTCGGTACCGGCCGGGTCAGCGCCTCTGGAATGCGCAACTCATGCAGTAGTGCCGCCAGCGGCTCAAGCTCGGCGCGGCGTGCGGCAACGTCGAGGACATAGCCCAACGTGCGCGGAATGTCCGGCAGGTAGCCTGGCTTGCCGTCGCGGTGATACAGGCGCGCGAAGATGCCGCTGGCCTTGAGGTGGCGCTGCACCCCCATGAGGTCGAACCATGTCAGGAATTGCGCCTCATCCTCGCCCACCGGAATGCCGGATTCCAGCGCCAACGTATGGTAGCCCTTAACCCAATCCTCGACCCGCGCACGCGACCAAGCGATGTAGCAGTCGCGCAACAGCGACACGAGATCGTAGGTCACGGGTCCAAGCACGGCATCCTGGAAGTCGACAATGCCAGGGTTGTTGTCCCCGGTGACCAGCAGGTTACGCGAGTGATAATCGCGGTGTACCCACACCTGTGGCTGGGCGCGCGCCGAACGGATGAGCGCTTCGAAGGCTGTCTCGAGCGCATGGCTTTGGGAACGGGTGAGCGACAGGCCGAGATGGCGCCCGAGATACCAGTCGCGGAACAGCTCCATTTCGCGCAGCAGCAGCGCTTCGCCGTAGCCGGGCAGGAAGCCGGCGGCATCGGCGGTGAATGTCCCGGTCTGGAGCACCACCAGGGCCCCCAGGGCATCGCCGTAGAGCCGCTCGACCGTGGCCTCGGACAGATGGGGCAGGTACAACCGGTCGCCAAGGTCGCTCAGGAGCAGAAACCCCTGCGCCAGGTCCTGCTCCAGAATGCGCGGCACATTGAGGCCGAGGGCATGCAGACGTTGCGCGATGGCGACGTACCGACGCGAGTCCTCCTGCTCGGGCGGTGCGTCCATGACAATGAAACTCTCGCCGCCGGCGCTGACACGGAAGTAGCGGCGGAAGCTGGCATCGGCGGAGGCCGGGCGGAAATCACCATTTTGCGCCACCAGAACCCGGCCGACCCAGGTCCTGAGCGCTTCGTATCGCTTGTCCAAAAGGTGCTTCACCTGCGCCGCCCGCGTGCCGGGGATGGCTTGTGCTTGAAGGGGCGGTGGTTCTGTGCAATTTTATGCCGGCCAACAAAATAAAGCATCGCCGCATTCATCCATCATGCCTATCTGCCCCCGCCAGCGGGTGCCGTTATCGCTGGCCATCGTCGCCAGCCTGTTGCTTGTCCAGACCGCCCTGGCCGAGGCGCCGATCCCGTGCCCCGAGCCGCGGGCGCTGCCGAAACGCGCAGCGACGACCGAAGAGCTGCCGACGCACGTGCGCGCCAACGAGGCCAACACCGCGCAGGAGGGCCTGAGCGAATTCACCGGCAACGTCGAAATGACCCGTGGCCAAAGCCGCCTGCGCGCCGATCGCGTCGCCTACGACAACCAGACCGACCTCGCCGATGCCACCGGTAACGTCACGCTCGACAACGACGGCGGCGACAGTTACCGCACGCAGGAACTGCACATGCACGTCGAGTCGCATCGCGGCCACGCCGGCCCCGGCAGTTTCACCCTCCAGAGCAACGACGGCCGCGGCGAGATGCAGCGTGTCGAGTTCCTGGACCGGGACCACGCGCGCCTGAAGCAGGTGCGTTACACCACCTGCCCGGCGGGTCAGGACGACTGGTACGTACACGCACCGGAAATCGAGGTCGACAACGTCGAGGAAATGGCGTACGTGCGCAATGCCTGGGTCGAATTCAAGGGCGTACCGATCTACTACATCCCGCGCGGCAGTATTCCCATTTCGGACAAACGCAAGTCCGGCTTTCTTACGCCGAGCTTCGGCTACGCCAGCCAGAGTGGCGTTGACCTGGCGGTGCCATACTATTTGAATCTCGCGCCGAACTACGACGCCACCATCACGCCGCGCTTTATGGGCCTGCGCGGGCTGCAGCTGCAAAACGAATTCCGCTATTTGACGCAACGCTCCCAGGGCCAAGTTGAAATCGACGTGCTGCCGGGCGACCGGTTACGCGACCGCGATCAACTCACCAACCAACCGCTCAATAAAGATCGCTACGCCGGCAAATACGTGCACGTCCACACCTTCAACCCGCTGTGGTCGGCCAATATCGACTTGCGCGGCGTGTCGGACAAGGACTATCTCAGCGACTTTGGCACCACTCTTGGCACCACGAGCTTGACCCATCTGCCGCAGAACGCCGAAGTCAATTACCGCGGGTCAATATGGAGCTTCGCGGGGCGCGTATCGGATCACCAGACGGTGGACCGAACCATTACTCCGGAAAATCGCCCCTATGCCCGCATACCGCAGCTCGTGTTAACGGCGAACACCCCCACCGTCTCGGAGCGACCGCAGTATTACTTCGGGAGTGAATTGGTACGTTTCCACCGCAGCGGCGCCAGCGTCACCGGCAA
The DNA here is from genome assembly GCA_919902095.1 of Acidiferrobacterales bacterium. The sequence continues at coordinate 9,298 of CAKKQL010000053.1, read as the reverse complement.
CCGGCTCAACCTCACGCCCGCAGTAAGTTATCCGGTAATCCGCAGCTACGGTTTTCTGACACCCAAAATCGGCATGCGCTACATCGGCTACAACCTTTCCGGCACCTCGAACACCTCACCATCGGTCGCACGCGGCTTTCTCAGTCTCGACAGCGGACTGTTCTTCGACCGCGAAGTAGTCTGGCTCAAACGCGAATACACGCATACGCTGGAACCGCGCCTGCATTTTCTGTATGTGCCGTACAAAGACCAGGACCAACTACCCAACTTCGACACCGGTGCGCCGGACCTGAGTTTCGCCAACTTCTTTCGCGACCAGCGCTTTGACGGCGGCGACCGCGTGGGTGACACCAAGCAAATAACGCTGGCCCTCACCACACGTGTGCTCGATGCCGCCGACGGCGTCGAGCGTATGCGCGGCAGCTTGGGACGCGTGTATTACCTGGCCGATCGCAAGGTTAACATTACGCCCGGCACGGTAACCCTCGGGAGCTCGGATATTCTTGCAGAGGCGAGCGCCCGTTTCGTCAATAACTGGTTCGCGACCGCGGGCGCCCAGCTCGATCGCGACACGCACAAGACCCAGAAGAGCAGCGTGTACCTGCAGTACAATCCGGCACGCGACAAAATCGCCAATTTCGGCCAGCGGTTCACCCGCAACGAATCCATACAGCGGGATGTCTCCTTTGAATGGCCACTCGTTGCGCGCTGGACGCTGCGGGCGCGGGCGCTGGACTCGCTGCGTCCCGATGACCGCGAGATCGAGTCTTACGTCGGAATCGGCTATAACGCGTGTTGCTGGGCATTTCGCGTCATGATCACCCGGCGTTATGTGCAGGGCGACGCCATCACCCGCAATCACCACATCAAAGCCATTATGTTTGAGCTGGAGCTGACGGGCCTGGCGAAACAAAGCCGCGGCGGGGAGTTCCCCGACAGCCCGCTGAAACAGAGCGTGTTTACCTCTTACCCCGAAGACCGATGGACGCCCCGCGGGCTCCAGAGGTAGTCTTACGCGCAACCCGAAGCAACCTTGGCTGGAAAATACCCTATGTTACGACTCCCCGCTCATTGCCTGCGCCTGCTTGCCTGTAGCCTGTTGCTGGCGCCGGCCAGCGTCTGGCCGGCGCCGGCGACCTCCGCCGTCACCCTCGATCGCATTCTGGTCATCGTCAACGACGACGTGGTCACCCAGAGCGAGCTGAACGCCCGTCTCGCCGAGACCAAGAAACAGTTGCGTATCGAGAAGATCGCGCTCCCGCCCGATGACGTGCTGCGCCGCCAGCTCCTCGAGCACCTGGTGTTCGAACGCATCCAGCTCCAGACCGCGACGCAATCGGGCATCCGCCTGCCCGAAGCCGAGGTCGACCGCGCGCTCGAATCGATCGCGCAGCAGAACAAGATGAACCTCGAGGAGTTCCAGAAATTCCTGCGGCGCGAAGGCCTCGATCCGGCGGCGCACCGCGCCACGGTCCGCAACCAGCAAATCATCCGCCAGCTGCAGGAGCGCGAGGTGCTGAACCGCGTGTCGGTCACGGATACCGAGATCGACAGCTTTCTCGAAAACCAGGAAAGCCGCGAGCACGTCAACATCGCCTACAACCTCTCGCACATCTTCATTACCGTCCCCGAATCCGCCTCGCCCGAGGCGATTGCCGAGGCCAAGGGACGCGCCGAGCAAATCCACCAGCGGCTGAAGCAGGGCGGGGACTTCGCGCAGGCCGCGGTCAGCCACTCGCAGGGTCCCGAGGCCCTGAACGGCGGCCATCTCGGCTGGAAAAACGCCGGCCAGTTGCCGGAACTGTTCCTGCCGGCCATCAAGCATCTTGCCGCCGGCGGCCTGAGCGAGGTGCTGCGCACCCCCAACGGCTTCCACATCCTGCGGGTGAACGACCGGCGCGGCGACGTGCGCACGGAACGGGTGGTGCAGACGCATGTGCGCCACATCCTGCTCAAGCGCAGCGAGATCCAGTCGCTGGACGAGGCGCGCATCAAGCTCGGCCAGCTGCGGGAGCGGATCGAGAATGGCGATGATTTCACCGCGCTCGCGCGCGCGCACTCGGAAGATGTGGCGTCGGCGGCGAACGGCGGCGACCTCGGCTGGGTGAATCCGGGCAATCTGGTGCCGGAGTTCGAAAAGGCGATGAGCGCGCTCAAGCCCAACGGCCTCAGCGCGCCGGTGCAATCACCGTTCGGGCTGCACCTGATCCAGGTGCTGGAGCGGCGCGAGCACGACGTCAGCCAGGAGCGTACGCGCGGCGCGGCGCGCAACCAGATCCACGCGCGCAAGGCCGACGAGCGTTACGAACAGTGGTCGCGCCAGCTGCGCGACGAGGCCTTCGTCGAATACCTGCCGGACGAAACGAACTGAACGGATGAATAGACAGGATTTACAGGATTAACAGGATTTAAGGCAAACAGCGAAGGCCTTCTGGTTTAATCCTGCACGTCCCAAATCAACATCCTGTCCATTTCTGGCTTTTGCGCTCACCGGCTCTGATGATGCGCGGCCCCTGTATCGCTCCTTAGCTCTGGGCGTATCTGTCTGAATTCACGGGGCCCTGTTTTAATCCTGTAAATCCTGTTAATCCTGTCCATTCCTATCTTCGACATTCGGCCATGGCCAAGACCCCCGTCATCGCCCTGACCCCCGGCGAGCCCGCCGGCATCGGGCCCGATGTCTGCCTGCTGCTTGCCAGCCGCCCGCCGCGCGCGCGTCTCGTGTGCATCGCCGATCCCGTCGTGCTGCGCAACCGCGCCAAGGCCTTGGACCTGCCGTTCGAAGCGGTTGCATGGGCGGGCCAGGCGCAAGACGGCCTGTATCTCCTGCCCGTCGCAACCAAGGCGCCGGTCGTGCCCGGCCGGCTCGACAAGGCCAACGCCGCTTACGTCCTCGAAACCCTGAAACGCGCTGTCACCGGCTGTTTGAATGGCGAGTTCGATGCGCTGGTCACCGGACCGGCGCACAAAGGCAACATCAACGACGCCGGTTTCGCCTTCACCGGCCATACCGAATACCTCGCGGCGCTGGCCGGAGGTGTGACGCCCGTGATGATGCTCGCAGCCGGGAATCTGCGCGTGGTGCTCGCGACCACGCACCTCGCGCTCGCCGATGTCCCGCGCGCGATTACCCGTGAGCGCGTCACGCGCGTGATCGAGATTTTGCACCGTGACCTGAAAGAGAAATTCGGCATGCTGGAGCCGCGCATCCGCGTCTGCGGGCTCAATCCGCACGCCGGTGAAGGCGGACATCTGGGGCGCGAGGAAATCGAGGTCATCGAACCGGTCATCAAGGCGCTGATCGCCAAGGGCATGAAACTCGAAGGTCCGGTCCCGGCCGATACTGCGTTCCTGCCCGAAAGCCTGAAGGACACCGACGCCGTGCTCGCCATGTACCACGACCAGGGCCTGCCGGTACTCAAGCACCACGACTTCGCCCATGCGGTGAATATCACGCTCGGGCTGCCGTTCATCCGCACGTCCGTGGACCACGGCACCGCGCTCGAACTCGCCGGCACCGGCAAGGCCGACCCGTCGAGCCTCTACGCCGCCATCGACATGGCGCTCACAATGATAAAAGCTACAAAAAAGATAAGACTGGGATAGACAGGATTTACGGGATTAACAGGATTAAAAAAACCGGAAACAAAATGTTTTGCTTTTGCCCTAATCCTGTAAATCCTGTTAATCCTGTCAATTCGAATCTTTATGGTTTCTCATAAACCCCGTAAGCGCTTCGGCCAGCACTTCCTGCACGAGCGCGGGATCATCCAGCGCATCATCGCCGCTTTCGATCCCAAACCCTCGGACCATGTCGTTGAAATTGGCCCCGGCGAAGGCGTGCTCACACGCGAACTTGCCGGCAAGGTAGCAAAGCTGGATGTAGTAGAAATCGACCGCGACCTCATTGCGCGTCTGCGCGAATCATTGCCGGAGACGGTGACGATTCACAATGCCGATGCACTCAAGTTCGACTTCTGCACCCTCGCACCGTCAGATGCAAAGCTGCGTGTCATCGGCAATCTGCCGTACAACATCTCCACCCCCATTCTCTTCCATCTTCTCGACCAGGCGCATTGCATAGGTGACATGCTGTTCATGCTGCAAAAGGAAGTCGTGGACCGCATGGTGGCCGCCCCGGGCGGCAAGGATTACGGGCGGCTGTCGGTGATGCTTCAGTGGGGCGCGGACATGGAGAAACTGTTCAACGTCGGTGCCGGCGCCTTCCGCCCGCCGCCGAAGGTGGATTCGTCCGTTGTGCGCCTGACACCGCATGCCGTCCCGCCGGTCGAGGTCCACGACCCGCAACGCTTCGCCGCCATCGTCAAGGCCGCCTTCAGCCAGCGGCGCAAGGTGCTGCGCAATACGCTCAAGGGGATGGTGGGAGCAGAGGCCATGCAGGCGCTCGGAATCGACCCCGGTCGGCGTGCCGAGACGCTGTCACTTATGGAATTTGCCGCGCTTGCCAATGCCAATCCCTGAATTGTCCATCACCCGGATTATGCTATATTTGGCATAGCTGCGATGCGCATGGACGCCATCAAACCGGTTGTCTGGGTCGGCTCCTCGAAGGAGGACCTCAAGTCCTTGCCGGGCGCGGTGCAGAATGTGTTTGGATATGCGGTTTATCTCGCCCAGACCGGTAAGAAACATCCGGACGCCAAACCCCTGCGCGGTTTTGGCGGGGCGTCCATCCTGGAGGTGGTTGAGGACTACCGTGGCGATACTTACCGCGCGGTTTATACCGTGAGATTCGCCGAGGCCGTGTACGTACTGCACGTGTTTCAGAAGAAATCCCGGCGTGGCATCGCCACACCGAAATCAGATTTGGATTTGATCAAGGAACGACTCAAACGCGCCCAAGAGTTTCATGTAGCACCAAAGAGGTGATGTCATGAGAAAGAAGGTCCCTGTAACGGTCGGCACCACAAATGTGTTTGCCGATCTCGGCTATCGCAACCCGGCCGAGGCGCTGGCCAAGGCCCAGCTCGCAAGCCGCATCGCCGACGCCCTCAAGGCGCAGGCGCTTACGCAGGCGGAAGCCGCGACGCTCCTAGGCGTGGATCAGCCGAAGGTCTCTGCGCTTCTGCGCGGTCAGTTGCGGGGGTTTTCTTATGAACGGCTATTGCGGTTCCTAACGATTCTGGGGTGCGATGTCAGAATTGTCGTAACGACAACGCCTAAAGCACGCCGGCTAAAACGCGGCGAGATTCTGGTTAAGGCTGCCTAAAAGTAGAATGTCCCCGTTTCTTCACTCTAACTCTAGTTAGACAGCGACATTCCGGCGGCGGTCACATGTCAGCATCTCCGACAACTCCAGAACCACAGGAACGCGGCGCATGGCTGCGGACGCTCTATCAACTTACTCATTCGGACACCAGATGGGCTAAGGAGCAAGGTTGGCGCGTCGTCAACTGGACGCTGTTGCTGTTCGGGGCCTTGCTGGCGATTGCTCATTTGCTAGCGCCGCACTTCTCCCTGTGTGCGTTTGTTATAGCTGGCCTATTTCTACTAGCCGTGGGGATCTACTATCTGGTGGGCCTGCATTGCTGGGCACTGAGCAATCGTCGTAGCGCCGAGCAACTTGAGGCGCAAATTCCCAAGGACGTGGTATCCCTTCTCGACCGGCGGGCACCTGGCGAGAAACACCTACCATACCTTCTAGTACAGGTCGGCATTGTGACTGTAGCCTTCGTTCTTGTGCTCGCAGTGCACATCCTAAAAAATGTCGCTGTCTAACACCGCAGCGCACGCGGACGCGCGAGCGAGCGTCGTGCCCAATCAAACGCCACCGGCGCGCGCCGATGGCTGCGAACGTTACATAACAAGTGATAAAAAATAAGGTCCTCCTGTTTCTTGCTCTATCGCTGGCTCCGGCGTTATCGCTCCATGCCGGTGATTCGGATCAGCTAAACAACCGCGAAATCTCCCAGAAATATTTCCATCCCACGCGCGCGTCGTTGAGCGGCTTGCGCGAACGCGGGTTGGAGGAAACGGGACTGGTTGCGGTTTATCCGAAAGACGCCGTATGCCCCAGAGCCGACTCGTTCTTCGCTGACCCCAAGCGCGGCGACGGCAGCGCGCGCAACCCGCGCTTCAACCACGGCATGCACGCCGGCCTCGATATCCCCGCGCCGGAAGGTACGCCGATTCTGGCGATTGCAGACGGCACGGTTGTCGCAAAGAAGGAAGAAACTCCCGATGGCATCGGCGGTATCGGCATCATTGTCCAGCACGCACCGGCCGACACTGGCTATTCGGTATGGACGTACACGCGCTACAAGCACCTGAAGGAAATGCCAGCACTTGAGATTGGCGCGCGGGTGAAGATCGGCCAGAAAATCGCCGATACCGGCACCAGCGGCACCTCCGGGCGCCATTACGGCGGTGGCGGACACTCCCACCTGCATCTCGACCTGTTCGTCAGCCCGGACGACAAGTATTTTTCCGGCGAAGTGGTGTTCTTCCCGATCAACGGCCAAGTGGCCGATCCGCTGGCGATCTTCCGCGGCGAGCCGATGGATACCGCGTCGGTGCGGAAACTATCAGCTGACCAGAAGAAGACCGTGATTCCCTACATGACGGAGTCGGGCAAGATCGTAAACAGCGGCAGGGCGCGCGTCATCTGGCCTTATGCCTGCAAGGCCGCGTCAGGTTCCTGACGTCCGCTGCTTCTCCAGTTCCCCATCTTTCCTTCGACCCACGCCTCGGCCGAACGGTTGATCTCCTCCGCGCACTTGCCGTGGGTATGAATCCTCGGGCCGATGACGACGCGGATGGTACCCGGCTTCATTAAAAAACCGCGTTTTGGCCAAAAAGAAACGGCTCTGTAAGCGCCGTGCGCAATACTTGATATATATGCATATTATGCATATAGTTGGGCTGTGCGCTTCCAGTACGACCCCGCGAAGGCCGCTGGCAACCTGAAAAAGCACGGTGCGTCGTTCGCCGATGCGGAAGGCGTTTTTTACGATCCACTCGCAATCCACCAGCTTGACCCGGATTCCGAGAACGAAGAGCGATATGTTGCGGTTGGAATGGGCGGCGCCGGGAGGGCGCTGGTCGTTGTTTACACACTGCGCGGCGGCGAAATCCGGCTGATTTCCGCCCGCCCCGTCACTCGCCGTGAGGTGAAAGACTATGAGGGCTGAATACGATTTTTCCAAGGGCAAGCGCGGCGCACTCATTCCTGCAAAGGGCAAAACGCGCATCACCATCCACATTGATAACGCCGTGCTCAACGAATTCCGCGCGCGCGCGGAAAGTGCAGGCACGGGTTATCAGACCATGATGAACGAGGCGCTGAAGGCGTATCTGGCCAAGAACGAACGACCCGTGACGGAAGCCGTTCTGCGCCGCGTTATCCGGGAGGAACTGCCGGAAACCTCCCCTGCTATGGGTCGCTCAAAACGCCGTACTGCCTAACCGTTGCTCATGAATACCGAATACACCGCAGTGGTCAAACAGGACGGTGATTGGTGGATCGGCTGGGTCGAGGAAGTGCCCGGCGTGAACTGCCAGGAGAAAACCTGCGGCGAGCTTACAGAGAGCTTGAAGGTCGCCCTGCAGGAAGCTCTGGCTCTCGGCGTCCCGCCGGTCAAATAAATTCAGGTATCACGCGCGTTTCTCCAACTCGCGCATTTTCCCCTCAATCCACTCCTCCGCCGCGCGGTTGATCTGCTCCGCGCTCTTGCCGTGGGTGTGAACCGTCGGACCGATGACGACATGGATGGTGCCGGGCTTCTTTAGAAAACCGCGCTTCGGCCAGAAGGAACCGGCGTTGTGCGCCACGGGCACGACGGGATAGCCGGACTCGGCTGCAAGCGCCGCGCCGCCGATGCCGTAGCGCCGCGTGGTGCCCGGCGCCATGCGCGTACCCTCGGGGAACACCACGATCCAGATGCCCTGCTTCAGGCGGTCTTTCCCCTGCTCGATGATCTGCGTGATGGCGCGGCGGCCGGCGCCGCGGTCGATGGCGATCGGCTTCGTCAGCGCCAGTCCCCAGCCGAAGAACGGAATCCACAGCAGTTCGTGCTTGAGCACCCAAGTCTGGATCGGAAAAATCGCCTGAAACGCCATGGTCTCCCAGGCCGACTGGTGCTTGGCAAGAATGATGGCCGGTCCTTTCGGCAGGTGTTCGCGGCCCTCGACGCGGTAACGGATGCCGCAGAGCAGCCGCACCAGCCACATCTGCATCCGCGCCCAGCCGCTGATGAAACGGTAGCGGGACTTGTGCGGGAACGGAAAGGTCAGCAGTGCGAGCGGCACATACACGAGCACCGACAGCCACATCAGCAGATTGAACAACAGCGAACGCAGGAGCAGCACGTCAGCCGTTCAAAGCTTGCCCAAAAGCAGGCCGTCCACGAACGCCGCGAGGTCGGCGAACACCGGCACCTCGCCGAGGTTCCGGCTCGTGCGCAGCGTGCGCTCACCCTTGCCGGTGCGCACCAGCACCGGGCGCGCGGCCACGGCCCGCGCCGCCTCGATGTCGCGCTCGGAGTCGCCCACGGCATAGACGCCGTCGAGGCTGACCTTGAGCCGGTCGGCGATTTCCTCGTACTGCCCCGGCGCCGGCTTGCGGCAGCGGCAGCCGTCGTCCGGCCCGTGCGGGCAGAAGAAGATGCTGTCGATCTCGCCGCCCTTGGCGCGCACCGCCTCCACCATTTTGGCGTGGATCTTGGCAAGCATGTCCATGTCGAACAGGCCGCGCGCCACGCCCGACTGGTTGGTGGCGACGATCACGCGGTAGCCCTCGCGGTGCAGGCGCGCGATGGCCTCGAGGCTGCCCGCGATCGGGCGCCATTCGTCCGGCGACTTGATGTAGGCGTCGGAGTCGTGGTTGATGACGCCGTCGCGGTCGAGGATGACAAGTTTCATAAAAGGACCGTGAATAGACAGGATTTACAGGATTAACAGGATTAACAGGATTGGAAAAACAAATCGTGCCTTGGTTTTAATCCTGTAAATCCTGTTAATCCTGTCCATTTTCATTCTTTGAATTCCGACACGCGAATGCGGCCATTCACCAGCCGGCCCTCGCGCGCCTCAATCTTCTGCATCTTGTCCCAGAACGCCTGCTTGAGGTCGAAGTCGGCAGCAATGGCGGTGCCGAGCACCAGGATAAACAAATCGGCGACTTCCTCGGCGAGCTTGTCCCTGGGCTTGCCCTTGGTAACGCACTCCGCGATCTCACCCAGTTCCTCGGCCATGAGCGCGATACGGTAGGTCATCTCCTCGCCACCCTGCTCCCTGAAGCGGTGCTTGGCGTGGAACGCCTGCACCGCCGCGAGCATGT
>CAKKQL010000052.1 GCA_919902095.1 Acidiferrobacterales bacterium | reverse complement strand
GGGGGCCGGTGCTCGGCGCCTCGATCGTGATGCTGCTGCGCGAGCTGCTGTGGGCGCAGTTCCCGGCGTTGCACCTGGCGATGCTCGGCGTGATGCTGCTGGCGGTGGTGTTGTTCCTGCCCGGTGGCATCATGTCGGTGTTTGCAAGAAAGAAGGGTATGCGCCCAGAAGTCACCAAGGAAGAAGGGTCGCCCCATGGCTGAGCCTATTCTGCGTGTAAAAGGTTTGCGCCGCGATTTTGGCGGTGTGCAGGCGTTGAAGGGCGTGGATATCGAGATCGCGCGCGGTTCAATCACCGGTCTCATTGGTCCGAATGGTTCCGGCAAGACCACGTTGTTTCAGATCGTCTCCGGCATGGACCCGGACGCCAGCGGCGAAATCCGGTTCGACGGCGAGTCCATTCTCGGTCGCAAGCCGTACCAGATTTATCACCGTGGGCTGGCGCGCACATTCCAGCTCTCGCGGGTATTCCCCGATCTCACGGTATTGGAAAACCTCGTGGTCGCGGCGCATCGCAAGGACCGCGGCGCGCGTTCACGCGCGCTCGAATTGCTCGCGCGCGTGACGCTGCAAGACTACACCGAGGTCAAGGGTTCGGACCTGTCCTACGGCCAACAGAAGCTGATCGAATTCCTGCGCGTGCTCATGAGCGAGCCCTCGATGATTTTGCTCGACGAGCCGGCCGCGGGCGTGAACCCGACGCTGCGCCAGACGCTGTGGGATATGGTGCGTAACCTCAACGGCCTCGGCACGACGTTCGTCATTATCGAACACAACATGGAAGTCATCGCCGACCTGTGTCGCGACGTGTACGTGCTGGCCGAGGGCGAGATCATCGCGCGCGGTGAATTCTCCACGGTGCGCGAGGATGAGCGCGTACTGGAGGCTTACTTCGGGAGAAAACGCCAGTGAGCGAAGCCTTGCTCTCCATCCGAAATCTTGAAACCGCTTACGGCGCGGTGCAGGTGTTGTTCGGCGTGGATATGGAGGTGCAGGCAGGTGAAATCGTGGCCATCATCGGCCCGAACGGCGCCGGCAAGTCCACGGTCATCAAGGGCGTCATCGGGCTGGCGCCCGCGCGCGCCGGTAGCATCGTGTTCGATGGACGCGACATCACGCACGAGGCGCCGCACCGCATTCCGGCGCTCGGCATCGGCTACGTGCCGCAGGGGCGTATTGTGTTCGCGCGCATGACGGTCGAGGACAACCTGGAGATGGGTGCGTTTCTGATCACCGACAACGCCAAGCGCAAACGCGCGGTCGAGGCGGTGTTCACGCAGTTTCCGCGGCTGCATGAACGGCGCCGGCAACTCGCCGGCAGCCTCTCCGGCGGCGAGCAGCAGATGCTCGCTATCGGGCGCGCGCTGATGCTCGACCCCAAGCTCGTGATTCTCGACGAACCTTCGCTCGGGCTTTCGCCCAAATACGTGGATATTATTTTCGAGCAGCTGGTGGCGCTGAAGCAGCAGGGTCGCACGCTTTTAATGGTCGAACAGAATGCGGCGCGCGCGTTGGAGCTTTCCGACCGTGCCTACGCGCTTGAACTCGGGCGTAATCGCTTCACCGGCAAGGGCGCTGAGTTGCTCGCCGATCCCGAGGTGCGCCGCATGTACCTCGGCGGACACGGCGTCCGTCGCTGATACGGGGATTTAATAGATTCAGTCGGCGCAACAGGCGCCGCAGGTTTCCGCCGTACGCTGCCGTGGCCACAGATTCCACACCGTGGCGCCGATCAGTGCCGCCGCGCCAAGGTAAGCAGCGATGTCGCTGTCCAGCCCGAATTTGCCAACAAGAATTACTATGCTGGCGATAACGCCGACCGCAAATGGAACGTAGCCACGGCGCGCGTGGGCACGCCAGCCAAGCCCGAAGAGTGCAACGCCGAGCGCCGCGACGGTAATCGGCAGCAGATACGGCGTGTAATCCACGAACTCGACACCGAGCGCGCTGAGCAACGCGGCGTAGGCCGGCCAGCAGGCGGCGCAGGTAAGCTTGGGCAGCAGCGCGCCGCCGACCGCGGGCAGCATCGCCAGCGCCTGCATTTTTCTGCCGGCCGGTTTTTCACTTGCCGATGTTTGCATGGCCGCGAGAATTAGTTGGCTGTCCGGAATGCCACGGGTGTTGCCCTGTTCGTTGCGGTAGATGCGGCAGGCCGAGGCGTCGCCGGGCGGCATGCCGGCGATGTCCTTGCCGTCCACCAGAATGGTCGGCGAGCCGTAGGCGCGGACGTACTCCGGCGCGTGCCGGTCGGCGCGGTCCCATTCCTGCCAGTGTTGCGCCAGCCCGGCGGCTTGCAGGGCGTCACACAATGCGGCGCGTGCGCCCTCGACGTTGGGGCAGTCGCGGTCGTAGATGAATTCGATGGTCGGCATGAGTGGCTCAGGAGGTTTTCTGACGCCTGAAGCATAGGGTCCGTACTATGGTACGGAGTCAAGAAGTGGAAATGCCCATTCAGGGCAGGTGGGCAAAGACCTTGCGCAGTGCGACCGGCGACAGCGCGCCCTGGATAATCACCGTGCGCCAGTTCCGGTCCTCGAACAACATGGTGGGGACGACCGGGATATCGAGCCGGTTGAAGAGGCGCTCGTTGGCGCGCAGTTTCTGCTCCGTCTCGGTTGTGGGGATGTCCTCTTCGATGCCGCCACTGTAGGTTTCGCCGTGGTACTTCTCTTCGTTGTGGCGCAGGGCCGCGAGCGGGTACGGCGCTTGCAGGATCGCCGCGGCCTTGCCGAGGCTGGTCGCGTTGACCACCGCGACAGGCACCCAGCGAATCTGCAAATCGAGCGGCTCGATGAGCGTGCGCAGGTTGCGGTAGAGCAGCGCGCAGGACGGGCAGTTCGCGTCGATGAAGATGTAAACAATATGCTTGCCCTGGCCCTCGGCGATCCAGGTTGTCTTCGGGAGATCGGCCAGCACCTCCTCGGCGGGAGCGGCTGCCGCCGTCCCGGCGAACAGAAGAAGCGTGAGAACGAGGGTGAACGTTCGCGCCAATATGTGCCTCAACGCCATGGTGGGGTGTCCTTCGTTATTTATTTGAGTCACGGTACGCATGGTAGGACCTGGAGCGGCCTCCAGGTCAAGCCCCGCCGCGTTGCCCCTTGACCTGGAGTGAGCTCTAGGGACTAGGCTTTATCCAAGTAACGATGCCTCGGAGGGAAGCGATGTTGAAGATAGAGGTATTCTCCTCGCCTGGCTGTGCCAAGTGCGGGCACGCCAAGGACGTCCTCAAGAAGGTTGCCAAGGAGGTCGGTGGCGACCGCATCGAATGGCGCGAAGTGAGCGTACTGGACGAGATGGACTACGCCGTCAAGCTCGGTGTGCTTTCGACGCCGGCCATTATCGTGAACGGCGAGCTGTTGTTCACCTCGCTGCCGTCGGAAAAGAAGCTGCGTCAGACTCTAGCGCGGATGCTCCGGGAAGAGGCATGACATGACCGCGGCGGTGCTGATCGCCACGGCCTCGGTGCTCGGCCTGTTGTCGTTCTTCGAGCCCTGCACCATCGCCACACATACGCTGTTCTCGGCGCGCGCCCACGCGCGTCCATGGCCGGCGTGTTGCCGCGAGCTGTTCGTGCTGTGGGTCACGCGCAACCTGCTGGTCACCGGGTTGCTGGCGGTAGCGGTGTTGCTGATCCCGCCGGTTAAGTGGGGTGAGGTGCTTCCGAGCGTCATCCTCGCGGTCATGGCGAGCGTCTATATCGTGTCGCGCTTTGCCTACGTGCCGGTGCCGCATCTGGAATTCCACCGACTGGTGCCGGGCGGTTTGCGCCTGCCAGCAGCGGTGCGACTGGGGCTGACGCTGCCGGCCTGTACGCTGCCGCTGTTCGTCATCGTGCTCGGTATGGCAATCACCCTCGACAGCTATGCGCTCGCGCTTGCCGGCGGGCTGTTGTTCGCGAACCTGTTTACGCTGCCCACGGTGGTCGTCGCCGTGACCGGCCTGTCGGTGGGCGGGCAGCACTTTCTCAAGGCCTCCGCGTTGGTGACCTCGTATCTTACGGCGGGGTTACTCTACGCCGCGGCCGTTTATCTCCTGCTTTAGCGCATCGTCATGGATATCGAATCCCTTCGTCTAGCGCTCGCCTCGGCGAGTATGGCGGGCCTGATCGTCGGCTTCATCGCCGGGTTCATTTTCAGCTTCAACCCGGTTGCGTTCGCTGCTATCCCGGTCACGCTCGCGTACGTCACCAAGACGCATGCGCCGACGCGCGCGGCAGTGCTGGCGGGCGCGTTCGTCGCCGGTCTGATCGTTACCCATGTCGTGCTCGGCGTGGCCGCGGCGCTCGGTGGCGAGTGGGTGGGCAGCGTCATAGGGCGAAGATGGGGCCTCGTTCTCGGCCCGTTCCTCATCGTGCTCGGGCTCCTGTGGCCCGGATGGTTAAAGCTCAGGTTGCCATGGTTCTCGATGCGCGGGCGGCGCGTCGCGGGCGTCGGTGGTGCGTTCCTGCTAGGCATCCCATTTTCGATCGCCGTGTGCCCGTTCTGCACCCCGGCGCTGCTCGTGTTGCTCACGGCCGCAGCCGGTATCGGCTCGGTCCCCTTCGGCTTTGCGTTGCTGCTCGCCTTCGCCCTCGGCCGCGCGGTGCCGATCCTGCTCGGCGCTTGGGCAGTGGGTTGGCTTGAATCGCTCAGGAAGCTCACGCGCTGGCAAAAGGTTTTTGAAACCGCGGGTGGGGTTACCCTGATCGTCGCCGGGGTGTATCTTATCGAGCAGTACTACGAAATGCCGATGTGAGCGGATATGAACCGGTCAATGTCCCAATCGAATCAGAAAAGTTACCGCATCGGCGAGGTTACGCACCAACTCGGTCTGTCCGCCGACACCCTGCGTTACTACGAGAAAATCGGACTTTTGCCCCGTGTCGGGCGCAACGGTGGCGGCATGCGCCAGTACAACGACAAAGACCTGTCGCGCATACGCTTCATCCAGCGGGCGCAGAAGATGGACTTCACCCTCGCCGAGATCGGGACGTTGATCAAGATGCGCGACGCGCCGCAGAGTGCGCGTAAAGCCGTGCGCGAGCTGACCGCGAGGAAGCTCGCCGAAACCGAGGCGCACCTGGGCGAGATGAAAACCCTGCGCGACGAGTTGCGGTTGTTGCTCAACCTCTGCAACGGCTCGCGCGAGGGCTGCGGCATCCTGAAGGAAATGGACCGGCGCTGAGCCGCCCATGTTGTCGGGCGTTTTCCCAGTGTTGCGCTGGCGCGTGTAACACGGTTTCCGTACGATGTTCCGAGCCAGTTCCCAAGGAACCCTCCATGTCCTCCAAAACCGTTTTTCAGGGCCGGATTATCCGCGTCGAGGTGGGGCAGATGCAGTTTCCCCACGGCAAAAGCGCCGAGTTTGAGGTGGTGCACCATCCCGGTGGGGCGGCGGCGGTGGCGCTGGATGACGACGAGCGCGTGTGCCTGCTGCGCCAGTACCGGCCGGTGGCGGGCGAGTGGATATGGGAGCTGCCGGCAGGGAAGCTGGAACCGAACGAGGCGCCGCTGCTGACGGCGCAGCGCGAGCTGGAGGAGGAGGCCGGTCTGCGTGCCGCTGACTGGGCGCCGCTCGGCGCGGTCTTAAGTTCGCCCGGCATCTTCACCGAGGTGATTCACCTGTTCCTCGCGCGCGGGCTGACGTCCGTTGCCGGCAATCACGAGGAGCACGAGCTGATCGAAGTCCACTGGCTGCCGTTCAGCGAAGCGCTGGCGCGGGCGCGCAGCGGAGAGATTCTCGACGCCAAGACCATCATCGGGCTGTTCCGCGCGCAGGCATTCGTAACGGAGCCGGAAATCTTGACCTGAATCAAAGTGCGGCTACTGTCGAAAGGTAAGGTTAGGTAACTACCGACTGAAAGGAACGCGCATGCAGGACGGCTTCGGCTTGGCGGACGACCTCGGACCGGCGAAGGTCATTCACGTCTATGAGCCCTCCGTCGGGCTCAAGGGTATCCTCGTGGTGGACAACGTCGCCGCCGGTCCTTCCATCGGCGGCCTGCGCATTGCCCCGGATGTAAGCCTCGAAGAATGCGCACGCCTGGCGCGCGCGATGACGCTCAAGAACGCCGCCGCGGGTCTGGCGCACGGTGGCGGCAAGTCGGTGATCTTCGCCGACCCCAAGATGGCGCGCGATAAAAAGGAAACACTCATCCGCGCCTTCGCGCACGCGCTCCGGAACGAAACCGACTACATCTTCGGCCCGGACATGGGCACGGACGAAGCCTGCATGGCCTGGATCAAGGACGAGATCGGCTGCGCCGTGGGGCTGCCGCGTGAGGTCGGCGGCATCCCGCTGGACGAGATCGGTGCCACCGGCTGGGGCGTGAGCCACGTCACCGACGTGGCGGTGCATTACATCAATCTCCCGATCAAGGGCGCGCGCGTCGCCATTCAGGGTTTCGGTGCCGTCGGCAAGCACACCGCGCGCTTTCTTGGAAACCTCGGCGCGGTGCTGGTCGCGGCGTCGGACTCCTGCGGCACGATTCACGACCCGAACGGTCTCGACCTGGGTACGCTCATCCCGCTCAAGGATGCCGGCAAACCGGTGTGCGACTATCCCGGCGCGCGCAAGCTCGACCGCGATGCGATTCTCGATATCGAGTGCGACATCTGGATTCCGGCGGCGCGGCCGGACGTGGTGCGCGAGGACAACGTGAACCGGCTCAAAACGAAGCTCGTGGTGCAGGGCGCCAACATCCCGTTCACCGCCGGCGCCGAAAAAATCCTGCACCAGAAGGGCGTGCTGGTGGTGCCGGACTTCATCGCCAACGCCGGCGGCGTCATCTGCGCCGCCATGGAATATCGCGGCGCCTCGCAGGCGCAGGCGTTCGTCGTGATCGAGGAAAAGCTGCGTGCCAACACCAAGCAGGTGCTGGACGACGCGACGAAGCGGAAGATCCCGCCGCGCGAGGCAGCGCTGGCCCTTGCCGGTGCGCGCGTGCGCAAGGCCATGGGCTGGCGTCGCTGGTCTATCTTATAGAGAGCCATGTATCGCATCCGCTTTCACGGCCGCGGCGGGCAGGGCATCAAGACCGCCAGCCATATTCTCAGCGCCGCCTTCTTCCGCGAGGGCTTCGAGGTGCAGGATGCGCCGCGCTACGGCGCCGAGCGTCGCGGCGCGCCGATCTTCGCCTACGTGCGCGCGGCGCGTGAACCCATCCGCGAGCGCGGCAACATCAACAATCCCGATCTCGTCATCGTCGCCGACGACACGCTGGTGCCGATTCCGGCGGCGGGCGTGTTACAGGGCGTGAGCGCGCGTACGGTACTCCTTATCAACAGCGTGCATCTGGCGTCGGAATGGAAACAGCGGCTCAATTACGCTGGTCCCATCGTGGTGCTGCCGGTCGCGGCCGAGGTTACCGACCGTGCGGAACTGCCGTTTGTCAGCGCCACCTGCGCCGGTGCCGCTGCGCGGCTCACGGATGCGGTGTCGCGCGCGGCGCTTGAAGGCGCGCTGCGCGACGAGCTCGCGCCGCTCGGCGCGGAGGTCGTGGCCAAGAACCTCGAACACGCGCTCACGGCCTACGAAGCGATGCAGGCGCCCGCTGGCCTCGTCAGCGAATCGCCCGAGACGCCGGCGCACGAAACGCCGCGCCCCGACTGGGTGGAACTGCCGTTCGAGGACGCGCGCACCGCGGCGCCGGACATCCACGCGGCCGCGACCAGCGTGCTCACGCCGACCGGCCTGTGGCGTACCATGCGCCCGGTCGTTGATTACAGCCTGTGTCACCGCTGCGCCTGGGTATGCTCGACGCTCTGCCCGGACAGCGCCATCCGCGTGCGCGCCGACGGCGCGCCCGAGATCGACTATGACCACTGCAAGGGTTGCCTCGTGTGTGTGGCCGTGTGCCCGCCGCACGCCATTCACGCCATTCCCGAGCATCAGGCGCAGGAAGCGGAAAAGGTGAAAATATGAGCCGCCAGCTTCTCACCGGCAACGGCGCCGCCGCCTGGGGCGCGCGGCTGGCGGACGTGGACTATATCCCGGCGTTTCCGATCACGCCCCAGACCGAAATCATCGAGACGCTCTCGGGCTGGATCGACAAGGGCGAGATGGCCGCGCGCCTGACCATGCTCGAATCCGAGCACTCCATGCTCACCGCCGCGGGCGCGGCGTCGGTCACCGGCGTGCGCGTGTTCACCGCAACCTCGTCGCAGGGACTGCTCTACGGCATGGAGATGCTGTACAACGTCGCCGGCTGGCGCGCGCCGCTGGTGCTGGTCAACGTCTCGCGCGGGCTCGGGGCGCCGCTCACGCTCGAATCCGACCACAGCGACATCATGGCCACGCGCGATGCCGGTTTGCCGGTGATTTTCTGCGCCACCTGCCAGGAGGTACTGGATGCGGTGCTGATCGCGCATCGCCTGGCGGAGCATAAGAATGTGCGCCTGCCGGTGATCGTCAACCTCGACGGCTTCTACCTCTCGTTCACGCGCGAGCCGGTGACGATCCCCGACGCCGCGGCCGTGCGCCGCTTCCTGCCGCCGTTCGATCCGGAAAACATCGAGTTTCGCGCCAGCCGCCCGGTGAGCCAGGCGGTGGCGGTGCTCGGCGGCTCGCCGTACTCGTATTTCCGCTACGAGATGCACCTCGCCATGCAGCAGGCGCTGCCGGCCTACGACGAGATTGCCGCCGATTTTGCCAGCGCGTTCGGCCGGAGCTGGCCGACGGTCGAGACCTACAAGATGGATGATGCCGAGTTTGCCTACTTCATGGTCGGGGCGTTCGCGACCAAGGCGATGGCGGCCGTGGACCGGCTGCGCGCCGAGGGTTGGAAAATCGGTCTGGTGCGCCCGCGCCTGATGCGTCCCTACCCGCTGGAAATATTGCGCAAACTCCTGCTCGGCAAGCAAGGCGTAGCGGTCATTGACCAGAACCTGTCGCTCGGCAAGGGCGGGGTGCTCTACACCGAGCTTGCGAGCGCGCTCTACGGCCAGCCCGGGGCGCCGCTGCTCGCGAGCTTTGTCGGCGGCCTCGGCGGGCGCGACATCCCGGCCGAGGAGTTCTACGAGATGGCGCGCGTGCTGCAGGCGGCAGTCAAGGCCGGTCAGGCACCCGAGCCGCGGCTGCTTTATACACGGACCGAGCTTCGGGAGTTCAAGAAACTTCAGGCCATCGCCGTCGTCGAGCGGCGCGAGATTGGAGGGGAAAAATGACCGAAGCCACCTTCAAACGCATGAAGGACCTGCCCTCGACGCATCTGCTCGGCGGAGGCACCGCCATGTGCGCCGGCTGCGGCGGGCTTGAGGCGCTGCACGAGGTCTATGACGTGCTCGGGCCGAAGACCGTGTTCGTCAACGCCGCCGGCTGCATGACGCTGCTGTCGATTTACCCGTTCACGCCGTTTCGCGGCTCCTGGCTCTACACCGCCATGGCCTCGGCGCCGGCGGGCGCGCAGGGGGTGCGCGATGCGCTCGACATACTTATCAGCAAGAAGCGCCTGCCGCCGGAGGAGAACCTGGACGTGGTCGTGCTCACCGGCGACGGCGCCGCCTACGGCATGGGCCTGTCGGCGACCTCGGGCGCCATCGAGCGCAAACTCGACTTTCTTTATCTCTGTTACGACAACGAGGGCTACGGCAACACCGGCCAGCAGTTCTCCGGCGCCACGCCGCACGGCGCCAGGACCGCGACCAGCGTCGGGCCGCTCGGCTTCGGCGGCGAGAAGAAGGACCTGTTCGCCATCTGGGCGGCGCACAGGCCGGCGTACGTCGCGACCGTCATCGGCGCCGAGCCGCTCGACCTCGCGCGCAAGGTGGCGAAGGCGAAGTCGCTCAAAGGCCCGCGGCTGCTGCTCGCGCTGTCGCCCTGTCCCCCGGGCTGGCTGTACGACCCGAAGGAGTCGGTCGAGATCGGGCGGCTCGCGGTCAAGACCGGCATCTGGCCGCTGAAGGAATACGTGGACGGGAAGATTGTGCACACGCACGTCCCGCACCCGCGCCTGCCGGTGGAGGAGTACCTGAACAAGCAGGGCCGGTTCGCGCACCTGTTCAAGCCGACGCGCAACGACGCGCTCATCAACGATATCCAGGCGCGCGTGGATGCCTACTGGGCGGACGTTAAGAGCCTTTAACAGAATAAATGGACAGGATTAACAGGATTTACAGGATTAAAAAAATTTCGAATTTAAATCATGTTAATCCTGTGAATCCTGTCTAAATTTTTCTTTTTGTTAGGGGCTCTAAAGGATAAATGCCAAAGCTCACGCACAGCTACCTGCACCGCGGCGGCGACGAGCCGCTGTTGGGCGTTACCATCCCCGAGCACTTCGCGCGCATCGCGCGGCAGTTTCCCGATCACGAGGCCGTCATCGGCATTCCGCAGCAGCGCCGGCTGACCTACGCGCAACTCGCACAGGCGGTGGACGAGCTGGCGCGCGGGCTCGCGGGTTGCGGTTTCACCAAGGGCGAGCGCATCGGCATCTGGTCCACGAACAACATTGAGTGGTTGCTGTTGCAGATGGCGACCGCGCGCATCGGCTGCGTGCTGGTCAACATCAACCCGGCCTACCGCCCGCGCGAGTTGGCGTACGCGCTCAAGAAATCCGAGGTGGAGAGCATCTTCACCATCCCGGCGTTCAAGGGCAGCGACTACGTCGGCATGCTGGTCGAACTGCTGCCGGAGCTTATGCAGTGCGCGCCGGCGGCGTTGCAGTCGAAGGAATTTCCGCACCTGCGGCGCGTGGTGTTGTACGACCCGGCGCAGCCGGCAAAAACCGCGCGGCCGCAGCCCGGCTTCATGCTTTGGTCCGAGGTCATGGCGGCGGGGAATAGCATCACCCCGGCGCAGATCGACGCGCTCACGGCCGCGCTCGACATCGACGACCCGATCAACATCCAGTACACCTCCGGCACCACCGGTTTTCCCAAGGCGGTGGTGCTGACCCACCACAATATTTTGAACAACGCATATTTCGCGGCGCGCCAGATGCACTTCACCGAGCGCGACCGGTTGTGCGTGCCGGTGCCGTTCTACCACTGCTTCGGCATGGTGGTGTCGAACCTTGTTTGCTTCTCGGTCGGCGCCTGCCTGGTGCTGCCGTGCGAGCATTTCGACGCGCTTGCCGTGCTCCAGGCCATCCCGCAGGAGCAATGCACGGCGCTGCACGGCGTGCCGACCATGTTCATCGCCGAACTGGAACACCCGCAGTTCAAGACGTTCGATCTGTCGAGCCTGCGCACCGGCATCATGGCCGGCGCGCCGTGCCCGCCGGCGCTGATGCAGCGCGTGATCGAGGACATGCATTGCCCGGAAATCCTCATCGGCTACGGCGAGACCGAGGCCTCGCCCATTACCCACCTGACTGCGCGCGAGGACAGCTTTGCGCGCCGCACCGAAACCGTCGGCACCAACCTGCCGCACCAGGAAGTGAAGGTGGTGGACATAAAGACCGGCGCTACGCTGGCGGTCGGGCAGGTGGGGGAAATCTGCTTCCGCGGCCACCACGTCATGCAGGGCTACTACGGCGACCCGGAGGCGACGCACAAGGCGATTGACGCGCACGGCTGGCTGCACTCCGGCGACCTCGGCACCATGGACGCCGACGGCTACGTGCGTATCACCGGCCGGCTCAAGGACATGATCATCCGCGGCGGCGAGAACATCTACCCGGCCGAGATCGAGGAGTTTTTGTTCACGCACCCGAAGATCGCGCAGGTGGCGGTGTTCGGCGTGCCCGACCCGTTCTACGGCGAGGAGGTCATGGCCTGGGTGCAGCTGCACGCCGGCCAGACGGCGACGGCGGAGGAAATCCGCAACTACTGCAAGGGCAACATCGCCCACTTCAAGATTCCGAAGCACGTCTGGTTCGTCGAGGAGTTCCCCATGACCGTGACCGGCAAGCTGCAGAAGTTCCGCATGCGCGAAATGGCCGTGGCGCAGCTCCAGGCCGCGGCGCCCGGCTGAGTTCTGGTCGGGTGGCTGCTCCCGGGCACGGGCCCGGCAAATCACATATATATAAGGTACCCGCGACACAGGCCGGGGCCGCGCCCGTGACCGAAACGGGTCGGGCCGGCACGAAAAGGGGGTGGCTTTTTATTTTAGGGGCGGGTACAGTGACCGCGTTGCAGTGTACTTCTTGTGGTCAGTTCGGAGTCCCTCCAGTTGCTTCGGCAGTTACTCCCGCAATGTCGATTCCAGGAACGATCTGCAAAACATCGCAATTCAACCAGTGAGGTATTTCAGTGATTACAGGAACAGTGAAGTGGTTCAACGACGCTAAAGGTTTTGGCTTCATCACCCCGGAAGACGGCAGCAAGGATGTGTTCGTGCATCACTCCGCCATCCAGGGCTCCGGCTTCAAGAGCCTGGCCGAGGGCCAGAAGGTGAAGTTCGAGCTGCAGCAGGGCCCCAAGGGTCCGTCAGCGGCGAACGTTCAGCCCGCCTAATCATCAGGTTTGATGTGAAGACCCCGCCAGGTTGGCGGGGTCTTTTTTTTGTCTGCAGGGACGGAGCGTATCCCTCTCCGGGGAGGCACACACCGCTCTGCCGCGTGAGCGCAGGAAGCGCGGAGCGGCGCCCGCCGTTCAGGCGGGCAAAATTGTTAGGCGGGTTTCTTATCGGCGGGCTTGCGGCCGCGCGGCGCCCAGATGGACTGGGCATTGAGGCCGCGGACGTTCAGCAGCTCGGCGCACTGCGTGGCATACGCCGTCACTTCCTTGTGCGTCCCGCGGCGCTGGCCGCTGATGGGCGCGCGGCCGTTGTCCAGCACGTAGCGATACCACTCCTGCCCCGCGACGCCGTCGGGCGCGTCGGTGCGTTCTACGCGCGCCACCCGGAACTGCCGCGGCATCGCGCGCTGGACGGTGGCCGCGGCGAGAAGGGGATTGGCGGTTTCAGTCATGGGTTCGCTCCGTGCTGGTTTGCAGTAGGGTGATCAACTCAGCGGCGCCGGCCGCGATGCTCGCGCGGCCGTTCCTCGTTCACTTTGATCGACTGGCCCTTGAACGTCGAACCGTTCAGTGCCGCCATGGCGGCGCGGGCCTCGTGGCCTTCCATCTCGATAAAGCCGAAACCGCGGCACTTGCCGGAAAATACATCCGTCGTCAGGCGCACGGAGCGCACCTTGCCGTGCGGCGCGAACAGCTCGCGCAGGTCGGCCTCGCGGGTGTCGGGGGAAAGATTGCCTACAAACATCTTGAGCATGTGCGCCCTCGTGTCGATAAATTGCCCGGAGCGCGGATCAAACCGGCTACGCGAGACCTGTCGGCGCCAGTGTCAGCGGCGCTGCTGCCGGAGGGTTGTCCGTCCGGGTCCGGCGCGCGGGAGGTGGAAAGGACGGCGCCAGTCTGGCAGGCGATGGTCCGCCATGGCGCCCTGCAACTGCGGCAGACTATACCACATTCGGGCGCCGGCCGCGCGGCCGGATGGCGCTGCCGGCCCGGAAACCGCCCCGGCGAGGTATGTTAGGATGCTGCGCTCGTATTTGAGTCAACCCGCGCCGCGATCCGCCTTGCGCCCGTCCTGACGGCGCCCGAGTCCCCTGATGCCCTTGCTCCGCCTCGACAACGTTTCCCTGGCCTTCGGCCATCGCCCGCTGCTGGAACACGCTGCGCTCGAGATCCGCCGCGGCGAGCGCGTCTGCCTGGTGGGACGCAACGGCGAGGGCAAGTCGTCGCTGTTGCGTCTCGTCAGCGGCGAGGTGACGCCCGACGACGGCAGCGTCTGGATCCGCCCGGGCACGCGCGTCGCGATGCTGGCGCAGGAAGTCACGCTCGACAGCAGCGAGTCCGTGTTCGATGTCGCCGCCGCCGGCCTGGCCGGGCTGGGACAACTGCTGTCGCAGTATCACGCCGCTGCCGTCGAGCTGGCGCACGCGCCCACGGACGCCGCCGCCGCGCGGCTCGCGGACTTGCAGCACCGGCTCGAAGCCAATGACGGCTGGCGGCTGGAACAGCGGGTCGAGACGGTACTGTCGCGCCTGGGGCTCAACGGCGACGCGCCTCTGTCGGCGCTGTCGGGCGGCTGGCGCCGGCGCGCGCTGCTGGCGCGCGCGCTGGTGTGCGAGCCGGACCTGCTGTTGCTCGACGAGCCCACCAACCATCTCGACATCGAGGCCATCACCTGGCTGGAAGATTTTCTGGCGGGCTATCCCGGGGCGTTGCTGTTCATCACCCACGATCGCGCGTTTCTCAAACGCCTGGCGACGCGCATTATCGAACTCGACCGCGGCGCGCTCAGCTCCTGGCCCGGGAGCTACGCCGACTACCTGCGCCGCAAGAGCGACCAGCTCGAAACCGAGACGCAGCACCGGGCGTTGTTCGACAAGAAGCTGTCGCAGGAGGAGGCTTGGATCCGCCAGGGCGTGAAGGCGCGGCGCGCGCGCAACGAGGGCCGGGTGCGGGCGCTGCTGGCGCTGCGCGACCAGCGCCGCCAGCGGCGCGAGCGCGTGGGCCAGGTGGCGCTCCAGCTCGGCGAGGGCGCGCAGTCCGGCCGGCTGGTGTTCGAGGCCGAGCACGTCAATTTCAGCTACGACGGCAACGCCGTGATCCGGGATTTTTCGGTGCGCATCCTGCGCGGCGACCGCATCGGCATCATCGGCCCGAACGGCGCCGGCAAGTCGACGCTGATCCGGCTGCTGCTGGGCGAGCTGGCGCCGGACAGCGGCCGCTTGCAGCGCGGCACCCGGTTGCAGGTGGCGTATTTCGACCAGCAGCGCGTCCAGCTCGACCCGCGGGCGACGGTGATGGCGAGCGTCGCCGAGGGCAGCCAGACGGTGACGATCAACGGCCAGACGCGGCATGTCGCCGGCTACCTGCGGGATTTCCTGTTTCCGCCCGAACGCCTGCAGTCGCCGGTGAGCATGCTCTCCGGCGGCGAGCGCAACCGCCTGCTGTTGGCGCAGCTGTTCGCGCAGCCGGCCAACCTGCTGGTGCTGGACGAGCCGACCAACGACCTCGACGTGGAAACGCTGGAACTGCTGGAAGAGCTGCTGCTCGATTATTCGGGCACGCTGCTGCTGGTGAGCCACGACCGCGCGTTCCTCGACAATGCGGTCACGAGCACGCTGGTGTTCGAGGGCGGCGGCCGCATCGGCGAATACGTCGGCGGCTACTCTGACTGGCTGCGCCAGCGCCCGGCCGCGACCCGGCCGGCAGCCGAACCGTCAGCGCGCGCCGGCAAAGCGGCGCCGGCCGCGAAGCCCACCGGTCCGCGCAAGCTCTCTTATAAGGAGCAGCAGGAGCTTAAAGTTCTGCCGGGCAAAATCGAATCGCTCGAAGCCGAGCAGGCGCGGCTGCAGGCGGCGGCCAGCGACGCCGGGTTTTATCAGCAACCGGCGGAGAAAATCAGCGCATTGCTGGCGCGCCTCGACGCCGTGACGCAGGAACTCGCGGCCTGCTATGCGCGCTGGGAGACGCTGGAATCGCTGGCGGCGGCAGACTGAACCTCGGTGCGGAGAATCCCTTGAAGCAATCTTCCCCGTCCTGCGAACGCAACAAAGACCCGATTTTGGCGGTGCTGAAAGAGGTCTTGCCGCGTTCCGGCACGGTGCTCGAAATCGGCAGCGGCAGCGGCCAGCACGCGGCGTATTTCGCGGCCCGCTTGCCGCATCTCATCTGGCAGCCGGCGGATCTGCCGGAAAATTTCCCCAGCATCCGCGCCTGGGCCGCGGGGGCGGGGGCGCCGAATCTGCGCGAACCGCTGGAACTCGATTTATTTTCTGACCGCTGGCCGCTGACGGCGGCAGATGCCGTCGTCTGCATCAACACCATTCACATCGTCGCCTGGGCGGCGGTGG
>CAKKQL010000051.1 GCA_919902095.1 Acidiferrobacterales bacterium | reverse complement strand
CTTATTATGGATACGCGCGCCAGGACCGCCGGCCGCGTACGGCGCGGGTGGCGATTACGGCACGGCTGGTGGCGGACATGATCACCGCCGCCGGCGCGGACCGGGTGCTGACCATGGATCTGCACGCCGACCAGATCCAGGGATTTTTCAGTATCCCGACGGACAATATTTACGCCTCGCTGGTGCTGTTGGGCGACATCTGGCGCCGCGAGATCAAGGACTTGCTGGTGGTGTCGCCGGACGTGGGCGGCGTGGTACGGGCGCGGGCCATGGCCAAGCATCTCGAGGCCGACCTGGCGATCATCGACAAGCGCCGGCCGAAGCCGAACGAAGCCAAGGTGATGCACATCATCGGCGAGGTCGAGGGCCGCACCTGCGTGCTCATGGACGACCTCGTGGATACCGCCGGCACCCTGTGCGAGGCGGCCGAGGCGCTGAAGAAACACGGCGCCAGGAAGGTGCTGGCCTATTGCACGCATCCGGTGCTGTCGGGGCCGGCGGTGGAGCGGATTGAAAAGTCGCAGCTCGATGAGCTGGTGGTGACCGACACCATCCCGCTGCGGCCCGAGGCGAAGCAGTGCAAGCGCATCCGCCAGCTTTCCGTGGCGGAGTTGCTGGCCGAATCGATGCGGCGCGTGACCGAGGAGGACTCGGTCAGCACGCTGTTCATGGAGTAGCAAAGTTTCGGGTTTCGTGTTTCGAGTGGAACACGGGGCCGAATCCGCCCTTCCTGGTCGCGGGAGGGGCGGCGATGTCAAACCAACGCTGGAGATGAAACGATGAGTGCCAAATTTGAACTGACCGCCGAGCCGCGCGCGGAGCAAGGTAAGGGTGCGAGCCGCCGCCTTCGCCACGCCGGCCGCGTTCCCGCCATTCTTTACGGTGCCGGCAAGCCGCCGCTGATGGTCACGCTCGACCATAATAGTATGTTGCGCAATCTCGAGAACGAGCGCTTCCACACCGCCATCATGGACATCAAGGTCGGCAACGACACCGCCCAGGCGATTCTGCGCGACTGGCAGATGCATCCCTTCAAGCCGCAGGTGCTGCACATCGACCTGCAGCGCATCAGCGCCACCGAGAAGCTGCACATGCGCATCCCGCTGCATTTCACCGGCGGGGACGTGGCCCCGGGCGTCAAACAGGACGGCGGCATCGTCGCCCACCTGATGACGGACGTGGACATCACCTGCCTGCCGAAGGACCTGCCGGAGTTCCTGACCGTGGACCTCTCGCACCTGCAGCTCAACCAGTCGGTGCACCTCTCGGACATCAAGCTGCCCGAGGGCGTCGGCATCACCAGTCTCGCCCATGGCGGTTCGGATCTGGCGGTAGCGGCGATCAACATCATCCGCGAGGAAGTGGTCGAGGCGCCGGTGGCGGTCGTTCCGGCTGAAGGCGAGGCCGCAGCTGCCGCCGCAGCACCGGCCGAGGGCGAGGCCAAGAAGGCGGAAGGCGAGGCCAAGAAGGCCGAGCCGGCGGCCAAGAAGCCCGAGAAGAAGGAAGGCAAGTAACGCCCGGCCCTTGCCGCCGTCATGGCGCCGGGAATTTCCCTGATTGTCGGCCTGGGCAACCCGGGCGCGGAGTACGCGGACACCCGGCACAACGCCGGGTTCCGTTTTCTGGACGCCCTGCTGGCCGGCAGTGTGCTCCGGCACGAGTCGCGCTTCAACGGCGACGCCGGCCGGCTCGCGGTCGGCGGCAAGGAAGTCTGGCTGCTCAAGCCCATGACCTTCATGAACCACTCAGGCGAGTCGGTCGCGAAGCTCGCGCGCTTCTACAAAATCCCGCCGGCGGAAATCCTCGTGGTGCACGACGAACTCGATATCCCGCCCGGTGCCGTGCGGCTCAAGATCGGCGGCGGCGATGGCGGCCACAACGGCCTGAGCGACGTGACCGAGAAGCTCGGCACCGGCGACTACGCGCGCCTGCGCCTCGGCATCGGCCACCCGGGATCGGCGGCGCAGGTCGTGTCGTACGTGCTCCGCAAGGCGCCGAAGGCGGAGCAGGCGTTGCTCGACGACGCCATCGCGCGCGCGCAGCAACATCTGGCCGATATCGTGCACGGCGAATTCACGCGCGCCATGAACGCGCTGCACGCACACACAAATAAGTGAATAGACAGGATTTACAGGATTAACAGGATTAGAAATCCAGTAAAAAATCACAAAGACCGGTTTTCGACTTAATCCTGTAAATCCTGTAAATCCTGTTAATCCTGTCCATTCAAATTTTTTCGAGATTCCTCAATGGGTTTTAAATGCGGTATTGTCGGCTTGCCCAACGTCGGCAAGTCCACGCTCTTCAACGCGCTGACCAAGGCCGGCATTCCGGCCGAGAACTATCCGTTCTGCACCATCGATCCGCACGTCGGCATCGTCGAGGTGCCAGACCCGCGCCTGCACGAGCTCGCGGCGGTCGCCAAGCCCGAGAAAATCCTCCCGACCGCCATCGAGTTCGTGGACATCGCCGGTCTCGTCGCCGGCGCGTCGAAGGGCGAGGGCCTCGGTAACAAGTTTCTGGCCCACATCCGCGAGGTGGATGCCATCGCCCACGTGGTGCGCTGCTTCGAGGACGAGAACGTGGTGCACGTGGCCGGCCGCGTCAATCCCATCGCCGATATCGAGACCATCAACACCGAGCTCGCGCTTGCCGATCTGGAGTCCGTGGAAAAGGGGATGGCGCGTGCGGACAAAGGCGCCAAGGCCGGCGGCAAGGACGAGGCCAAGCTGCGCGAGCTGCTGGTGCGAGTGCGCGCCCAACTCGATCAGGGCTTGCCGGTGCGCGGCCTCAAACTGAGCGCCGAGGAGCATCTGCTGCTCCGGCCGCTGTGCCTGCTCACCGACAAGCCGCTCATGTACATCGCCAACGTGAGCGAAACGGGATTTGCGAATAATCCCTATCTCGACGCAGTGCGCCAGCGCGCGCAGCAGGAGCAGGCGCCGGTGGTGCCGGTGTCGGCGGCCATCGAGATGGAGCTCGCCGACATGAGCGACGAAGAGAAAAAGGCCTTCCTCGCCGACATGGGGCTGGACGAGCCGGGCCTGAACCGCGTCATCCGCGCCGGTTACGGGCTGCTGGGGTTGCTGACCTTTTTCACCGTCGGCCCGAAGGAAGTGCGCGCCTGGACCGTGCGCCAGGGCGCGCATGCGCCGCAGGCGGCGGGCGTGATTCATACGGATTTCGAACACGGTTTCATCCGCGCCGAGGTCATCGCCTATGATGACTACCTCAAGTGCAAGGGCGAGGCCGGCGCGCGCGATGCCGGCAAGCTGCGGCTCGAGGGCAAGGACTACGTGGTGCAGGACGGTGACGTCATGCACTTCCGGTTTAATGTATGACGGCGGAGAAAAGTGAAAAGAGGAAAGAGAAAAGGTAGAATGACCGGCCTTTCAGCCAGGGTTTTCTCTTTCCTCTTTTATCTTTTCTCTGGTTTATGGCTAGGTAGCTCAGCTGGTTAGAGCGCGGCACTCATAATGCTGAGGTCGGCGGTTCGACCCCGCCCCTAGCCACCATTTCCTTCTGGCCAGCGGCCTGCCGGTTTCCTAGAATCTGGGGGCATTCGTCCGACACCGGCCGGGACGTGCCGCTGTCAGTTCCGGCAGACAACCGGCAACCTTCCCCGCGAGTCGTTGACCATGACGAAGCGTGATCCGGAATCAGGAAAATCGGCAACCGACGCGGAGCAGGCGACGGCCATCGATCCGTTTCTGAACCAGCTGATCTGCGGCGACTGCCTGGAGGTGATGGCGCAGATGCCGGCGGAGAGCGTGGACCTGGTCGTGACCTCGCCGCCGTACAATCTGAAGAACAGCACCGGCAACGGCATGAAAGACGGCCGTGGCGGCAAGTGGCCCAGTGCCGGGCTGCTGCACGGTTATGCCCAGCACGATGACTGCATGCCGCACGCGGATTATGTTCGTTGGCAGCGCGCGTGTCTGACTCAGATGCTGCGCCTGCTCAAGCAAGACGGCGCGATCTTCTACAACCACAAGTGGCGGGTGCAGGGTGGCCTGCTACAGGACCGGCAGGATATCGTCCAGGGATTTCCGCTGCGCCAGATCATCATCTGGAAGCGGAAGGGCGGGATCAACTTCAACGCCGGCTATTTTCTTCCGACCTATGAAGTGATTTATCTCATCGCCAAGCCGAGGTTCAGGCTGGCGCCGCAGGCGAACAGCCATGGCGATGTCTGGGAATTCACCCAGGAATCGGGCAACCCGCACCCGGCGCCGTTTCCGGTCGAGCTTGTCGAGCGCATCATCGGCGCCACCACCGCCGAGGTCGTACTCGATCCCTTCATGGGCTCGGGCACGACCGCGCTGGTCGCGAGGCAACTCGGGCGCAGCTACATCGGTATCGAACTCGCGCCGGAGTATTGCCGGCTGGCGGAAGCGCGTCTGCACCATGACGGCTTCCAGACCGGCGTCGCCTGACGCGCCAGCGAGTTTCGCAACCACCGCAGTTCCCGCTTCCCGATCTCCATGGTTACGGCCACGCGCCTGCCGCTCGTCGGTCGTTTTGGCGCGCCCGCTGCCGGAAATCATTTTTACCAATCTGCTACCGCGCCGGTTGTCCTCGGCCGTTCGCCTCATGTCGGTTTTGGCTTGAGACGCGGGCATTCGTCGTCAAGAATCAGGATCGTACAGAGGGAAAATCGCGGGATGCAGGGAAAGCGGGCTCCGGCCCGGATGCAGGAAGCACGAACGCCGCGCACGGACTGAATCCGAAGCGGCCGTCCCGCAGGAAACATTGAGGAGGTATGCCATGTTCATCAAGCTGGGTCTTTGGATCGGAACGCCGTCGCTGATCACGTTTATGGCGTCGTCGTACTCGCTGATTCTCGACAACACCCTGTTCCTGTTTCTGCTGTCGCTGGGAGCGGTGCTGCTGGCCATCGTCCCGCCGCTCAGCAGCACGAACCGGTAAATTTCCTGAAGGCCGATGCGGTACTGCGCGCGGACGGATCACCCCGTCCGCGCGTTTTTTTTAATGTACAGGGACGTGTGAATGCCGCGCGCAGGATGCGCAGGAGCGGCGGCCGACGTCTCCACTGATTTTCCCGCGTTTGCAGGGTGATTATCCGGTCCCCCGGGTTTGGCGGTAGAATGCGGCGCCTCCATGCCGCGCAAGCTGCACATCAAGACTTTCGGCTGTCAGATGAACGAGTACGACTCCGCCCGCATGGCGGATGTGCTCGCGGCCTCGCACGGCCTGGAACTCACCGACGATCCGTCGCAGGCCGACGTGCTGTTGCTCAATACCTGCTCGATTCGCGAGAAGGCGCAGGACAAGGTCTTCACCCAGCTCGGCTTCTGGCGGCTGCTCAAGCAGGCGCGGCCCGACCTGGTTATCGGCGTCGGCGGCTGCGTCGCCTCGCAGGAAGGGACGGCGCTCGTGAAGCGCGCACCGTTCGTGGACCTGGTGTTCGGACCGCAGACGCTGCACCGCTTGCCGCAGCTGCTCGACCAGGCGCTGGCCACGCACAGGCCCGCCGTGGACGTGTCGTTCCCCGAGATCGAGAAGTTCGACCGGTTGCCGGTGCCGCGCGTCGCGGGGGTGCGCGCATCCGTATCCATCATGGAAGGTTGCAGCAAGTACTGCACCTATTGCGTGGTGCCGTTCACCCGTGGCGAGGAGTTCTCGCGGCCGTTCGACGACGTAATCGCCGAGGTGGCGCACCTGGCCGGGAACGGCGTGCGCGAGGTGATTCTGCTGGGACAGAACGTCAATGCCTATCGCGGCCGGTGCCACGATGGTTCGACCGCCGACCTCGCGCTGCTCATCCGCTATCTGGCCGAGATCGACGGCATCGGACGCATCCGCTTCATGACCTCGCATCCGCAGGTGTTCGACGACCGTCTGCTCGCCGCCTACGCCGAGGTGGACAAGCTCGCCAGCCACCTGCACCTGCCGGTGCAAAGCGGTTCGGACCGGATTCTGGCACTCATGAAGCGCGGCCATACCGTGGCCGAGTACAAGGCGAAGGTGCAAGGACTGCGCGCGGTGCGGCCGGACATCAGCCTCACGGCGGATTTCATCGTCGGCTTCCCGGGCGAAACCGGGGACGATTTCGCCGCCACGCTGGCGCTCATCGAGGAGCTGCGCTTCGACAGCTCGTTCAGTTTCGTTTACAGCTCGCGTCCGAACACGCCCGCCGCCGCACTGGCCGACGACACCCCGGAGGCAGTGAAGCGCGAGCGCCTGCAGCGGTTGCAGCAGATCAACAACACCCATGCCGCCGCCATCAGCCGCCGGATGGTCGGCACGGCGCAGCGCATCCTGGTGGAGGGCCCCTCGCGCATGGACCCGAGCGAACTCTGCGGCCGCAGCGAGAACAACCGCGTGGTTAATTTTGCTTCGAACGACGAGTCCCTCGTCGGCCGGTTCATCGATGTTGAGATCACCGCGGCGCTCACCAATTCCCTGCGCGGACGCCTGCTTTCCGAGCCCGCGCGGCGGCGCGCTTGATTCGGCGACGGGTTTTCGGTCTACTTGATTGCCATCCCGTTTGCCGTTGCATCCCGAATTGAGCGCACGACGCCGCCACACCGAATTCAGCCTCCTGCCCGCCGATAACCGCCGGTTGGCCACGCTTTGTGGCAGCCACGACGAGCATCTCAAGCAGATCGAGGAATACCTGGGCGTGGAGATCGCCAACCGCGGCAACGTGTTCCGCATCCGCGGACCGGCCGAGGAAAGCCGCAACGCCGAGCGTCTGCTCCAGGACCTCTACGCGGACACCGCCGGTAATCGCAGCCTCACGCTCGCGGGCGTGCACACGGCGCTGCAGCAATTCGCCCTGCGTACCCCGGAAGCGGACGCGGCCGACCGCGAAACCACGCTGCGTACCCCGCGGCGCGTGGTGCAGGCGCGCGGTCCGCGCCAGCACCAGTACGTGCGTAATATCCTTACCCACGACATCAACTTCGGCGTTGGCCCGGCCGGCACCGGCAAGACCTATCTCGCGGTGGCGGCAGCCGTGGAGGCGCTGGAGGCGAGCCGCGTAAGCCGCATCCTCCTCGTGCGGCCGGTAGTGGAGGCGGGCGAGCGCCTCGGGTTCCTGCCCGGCGCGCTGGAGCAGAAGGTGGACCCGTACCTGCGGCCGCTGTACGACGCGCTGCA
Organism: Acidiferrobacterales bacterium; assembly: GCA_919902095.1. The sequence continues at coordinate 152 of CAKKQL010000051.1, read as the reverse complement.
CGAGATGCTCGGCTTCGAGAAAGTGGCGCGGCTGCTGGAAAAGAACATCATCGAAATCGCGCCACTGGCGTACATGCGCGGGCGCACGCTCAACGGTTCGTTCATCATCCTCGACGAGGCGCAGAACACCACCGCCGAGCAGATGAAGATGT
>CAKKQL010000050.1 GCA_919902095.1 Acidiferrobacterales bacterium | reverse complement strand
ACGGCCCGACACACCACGGCACGTTCGATCTTTCGTACCTGCGCTGTCTGCCGAATATGGTGGTGATGGCGCCGTCGGATGAGAACGAATGCCGCCAGATGCTCTATACCGGTTTCATGCACGACGGCCCGGCGGCGGTGCGTTATCCGCGTGGGCCGGGATCCGGCATGCCGGTGGAATCCGATATGCAGGCGCTGCCGCTCGGCAAAGCCGAGCTGCGGCGCAAAGGATCGCGCATCGCCCTGCTCGCCTTTGGCAGCCTGTTGCAACCGGCGCTCGAGGCCGGCGGCGCGTTCAACGCCACTGTCGTCAACATGCGTTTCGTGAAACCGCTGGACGAAGCGCTGATTAACGAGCTGGCACGCACCCATGAACTGCTGATTACCCTTGAGGAAAACGCGGTAACGGGCGGCGCCGGATCGGCGGTGAACGAATACCTGGCGGCGGCGAACCTCGCCGTGCGCGTGGTGAATCTCGGATTACCGGACGAATTCCTCGGCCAGGGCAGCCGCGAGGAGATGCTCGCCGAGTGCGGGTTGGACACCGCCGGCATCCGGCGTACGATTCTGCGTCATACCGCACAGATCGGCGCGCGCGACGCTATCTAAACTTGACGGTATCGCTCAGCTATTACATTATTCGCGCCCGCCCTCAACGAACGACCGAGTCATTTCCGATGAAAGCGCAGGGTAAAGCCGAACCGATCGCCATTGCCGAATCCGCGGACGCGACATCCGTGTCGCGCGGCCCTCGGCTCGATCCGATCGCCGACGTCCAGAACAGTCCGGACACGCGTCGGCTGCCAATCGACAAGGTCGGGATCAAGGACATCCGCCACCCGGTGCGCGTCAAAGACCGCTCCCAGGGCGAGCAGCACACCATCGCCAACTTCAACATGTACGTGGAGCTGCCGCACAACTTCAAGGGCACGCACATGTCGCGCTTCGTCGAGATTCTGAATGCGCACGACATGGAAATCTCGGTCGAGTCGTTCAAGGACATGCTCGTCGAAATGACCGAGCGCCTCGAAGCCAAGACCGGCCACATCGAGATGAGCTTCCCGTACTTCATCAACAAGGCGGCGCCGGTCTCGGGCGTGAAGAGCCTGATGGACTACCAGGTCAGTTTCGTCGGCGAGGTCCGCGACGGCAGGCACATCATGACCATCAAGGTCATCATCCCGGTCACGAGCCTGTGCCCGTGCTCCAAGGAAATCTCCCAGTACGGCGCGCACAACCAGCGTTCGCACGTGACGCTTGCGGTGCGCACCAACACCTTCGTCTGGGTCGAAGACATCATTGATATCGTCGAGAAACAGGCGAGCTGCGAGCTTTACGGGCTGCTCAAGCGCCCGGACGAGAAATTCGTCACCGAACGCGCGTATGACAACCCCAAGTTCGTCGAGGACATGGTGCGCGACGTGGCCGCGGTGCTGAACCGCGACGCGCGCATTGACGCCTATGTGGTGGAGTCGGAAAACTTCGAGTCCATCCACAACCACTCGGCGTACGCGATGATCCAGCGCGACAAGCTCACCAATCCGGCCTAGTCCCGGCCCGCCCGGTTATCGCGACTCCCCCTTTCCCAGTTTCTCGATCTGCGCCTTCAGCCGTTGCCACAGATCGCGCCCGACCAGCGCGAGGCCGGCGAAATACGCCACCTCCGCAAGAACCACGAGCGCTACGACAACCACCGCGCCTTCGGTGAGGGTGACATCGAGGAACGGCAAAACGAAGACTGCCAGCGCAGCGATGGCTGAAGCCGCGAGCAGCAGGTAACCCGCCGCCCGCCGGAATTTTCCAGACATCCCGCTTAATCCCGGCGCTCGACGCGCAGGTCGAGGAAGTGCGTGGCGCAGGAGATGCAGGGGTCGTAATTGCGGATCACGGTTTCACAGAGCCAGCGCAGCCTTTCCTCTTTCTGATCCAGTCCCTGCGCCTCCAGCGTCAGGCGCAGGTCCTCTTCGATGCGAGCCTGGTTCTGGCTAGTCGGCGGCACGATGCGGGCCGCCTTGATTTTCCCCTTGTCGTCCAGATCGTAGCGGTGCCATAAAAAGCCGCGCGGCGCTTCCGTAGCGCCGTAACCCGTGCCGGCGCGCGGCTTGGCCTCGACATACGGCATGTCCGGCACTGCGTAAGCTTCGAGCAGACGCATCGCCTCGACCATGGCGCCATGAATCTCAAGCGCCCGTGCCACGATGCTGTGGTAGAGATTGCGGCTCGGAAAGGCGACGCCGGTTTCCGCCCGCAGCGCGCGCGTGGACGCCGGCAGCCGGTCAAGATTGAGATTGATGCGCGCCAGCGGCCCGACGAGATAAGGCTTGCCGTCGTGCAGGCAGTGCAGCGCGGTCGAGTACGCTGCCTGCTGCTCGACAAAGCGCGCCTCGAACGCATCGGCCCCGATATCCAGCCCGGCGCTCGATACGATCCGTCCTTCATAAAGCGGATATTCGTGCGGATGGCGCAGCGCCACGCTGGTGAAGTCCTGCTCCACGTCCGACAGCTTGAGCGACGCCACCCAGCGCACCAGCGCTTCGGCCCCGGGCAGCAGCGCACGCAGCTTCTCAAGCAGCGCCTGAACTTCCGCCACCGTCGGCGCCCGATGGAATCCGCCGACGCGCACGCCCACCGGATGCACCGAGCGCGCGCCGAACAGCCGGATGAGGTCGTTGCCCAGTCCCTGCAACCGCAGGCCGCGCCGCACCTCGGCCGGGTATTTCGCGGCCATATCCACCGCGCCCGTGAAGCCGAGGAAATCCGGCAACGCCAGCAGATGGATGTGCAGGCTGTGGCTCTGAAGCCACTCGCCGCAGTAGAACACGCGGCGCATGGCGCGTATCCACGGCGTCGGTTCGATACCGAAGATGCCTTCGATCGCCTGCACCGCGCTCATCTGGTAGGCCACCGGGCAGATGCCGCAGATGCGCGCCACCATGTCCGGCACCTCGGTGTAGTCGCGGCCTTCGAGGAATTTTTCGAACAGCCGCGGCGGCTCGAAAATGCGCAGTTGCAGGTTCTCGATGCGCCCGGCGCGCACGTTCAGCGTCAGCGCCGCCTCGCCCTCGACGCGCGCGAGCACCGGCACGTGAATCGAGATGTCGCGCTTGTCGGTCATGACGGCTTCCAGCGCCGGCCGGCCTCGGCAAAGGCCGGTGCGGCGCTGTTGATGAACAGGAACCGGCGCGCGATGGCCTCGGGCACCAACCCCAGGCCCGCGAACCGCCTGCCGAGGGCATCGGTATTCGGATTCTCGGCCGGGCCATAGCAACCATAGCAATCGCGTCCGAAAGCCGGGCAGAGCGCACCGCAGCCGGTCTGCGTCACCGGCCCGAGACAGGGGATACCCTTGGCGACCATGACGCACACCGTGCCGCGGCGCTTGCACTCAAGGCACAGCTTGTCGCGTTCCTCGGCCGGCGTCACGCCGAAGAGCAGCGCGCGCACTGCCGCGAGCACCTGGCGGCCGTTCACCGGGCAGCCCCAGAGTTCCAGGTCCACCTTCACGTGCGCCGCGATCGGCGTCGAGGTGTCGAGGCTCGCCACGTATTCGGGCCTGGCATACACGCCCGCAAGCCACTCGCGTCCGTCGGCGAGGTTGCGCAGCGCCTGCACACCACCGGCCGTGGCGCAGGCACCGACGGTGATGAGGGTGCGGCTGTTCCGGCGGACATGCTGAATGCGTTCGAGGTCCTCGGGGGTGGAGATACTGCCCTCGATAAAGGCGATGTCCACCGGCGTCTCCGGTGCCACCGGCCCGGCCTCGGCGAAGTGCACGATATCCACGAGTCCGGCGAGCGTCAGCAGCGCTTCGCCGAGATTCAAGAACGCCAGCTGGCATCCATCGCAGGATGCGAATTTATGAACGGCAAGGCGTGGTTTGGCGGCTTTCAAAATCCTTTCTCACGGAACAGCGGCTTGACCTCGGGATAATTAAAGACCGGTCCGTCCTTGCAGACGAACTTGCCGCCGTACTGGCAATGCCCGCACAGCCCCACCGCGCAATGCATGTTGCGCTCCATGCTGAGCCAGATGGAAGCTTCAGGAACACCGCGCTCGCACAAATGGTCCACCGCCACTTCCATCATCCCTTCCGGGCCGCACATCATGGCGACGGTTTGCGATGGCTCGATGTGTGCCATGGCAAAGAGCTCGGTGATCCGGCCCACGTGCCACGGCCAGAGCTGTGCGCCGACATCGGCGGCGATCAATACCTGCGTGTCCTGCACCTTGCTCCAGCGTTCATACTGTTCGCGCCAGATGAGGTCATTGGCGTGCTTGACGCCCTGGATGATCACAAGTTTTCCGAACCGCTCGCGCCGGCGCATCACATAGTTGATGACCGATACTGTCGGCGCGCAGCCGAGACCGCCGGTGACGATCATCACGTCACGGCCTTCGGCCTGCTTCAGCGGCCAGCCGCGCCCGTACGGCCCGCGGATACCGACCCGGTCGCCGGTTTTGAGCTGTGCCAGCCCCTTCGTCACCCGCCCGACGATGCGAATCGTATGGTCGAACAGGTGCTCGTCCTCGGGATCGGAAACGATGGATATCGGCACCTCGCCCACGCCGTATAGATAAAGCATATTGAACTGGCCCGGCACGAAGCGGTAAGCCGCGTGCTGTGTCGGGTCGGTGAAGTGCAGGCGCAGTGTAAAAATCGTCGGTGACTCCTGCGTGCGCTCGACGATTTCAGCTTCAAACGGCAGATGCGTGTCAGTCATACGCGACCTCGCCGCAAATGACCGCTGCTTCCTCGGTGATGTCGATACCGACCGGACACCAGGCGATGCAGCGCCCGCAGCCGACGCAGCCGCTGCGGCCGTACTGTTCGTGCCAACTGCCGAGCTTGTGCGTGAGCCACTGGCGGTAGCGCGTGCGCGTGTCGGCGCGAATCGTGACGCCGTGGATGTAGCTGTGGCCCGGGGTGAAACAGGAATCCCACTGGCGCGCATGCACGCTGCCGTTGCCGTCGAGCGCCGGCTGGTCGGCCTCGCTGTGGCAGAAGCAGGTCGGGCAGACCGAGGTGCAGTTGCCGCAGGACAGGCAGCGCGCGGCCACCTCCGCCCAGCGCGGGTGTTCGAGGTTCGCGAACAGGGCGTTGCGCAGATTGCGCGCAGGCAGGCGGCGCGTCTGTTTTGCGGCGGCCTGCGCCACCTCGCGTTCGGCCCCTTGGGCCTGGGCCGCGGTGGATTCATCGAGCGGCAACTTCGACAGGATCGCCGCGCCCTTTTCGCTGCCGGCCTCGACCAGAAACCCCTCGTCCAGCTCACTCAACGCAAGGTCAAAACCGGTGGCCGCACGTGGGCCGTCGCCGGTGGAGGCACAGAAGCAGGTATCGGCCGGTTGCGTGCAGTGCACGGCGACGAGGAACAGTTTCCTGCGCCGCGCGGCATAGTGCGCGTCGCGCGCAGGCTCGCCCAAGAAATGCGCGTCCTGGAGTTTCAGCGCTGCGAGGTCGCAGGCGCGCACGCCGATAACCGCCGTCGGCGCCACGTCGGGCAGGACCGGCGCGAAACGGATTTGACCGGCGGGCGAACGCTCCACCTTCCAGAGCGATTCCTGCGGCGCGAACAGCAGCGGCTTCAGCGCCTGCGGGCCGTTGGCCCAGGCGAAACAACGCGGCCCGGCGGATCGCTCCAGGCGATACTGGCCGGGCGACTGAAGGTCGCGCACGCCGCGAGGAAGGGAATTAACATCAACAAGGGAATCGTAAACGATGGCGCCGTCACGCACCTGCGGGCCGACACAGCGATAACCCTGTGCCTGCAATACTTCCAGAAGCGCCTGAAACTTCACGCGTGGCAGGAAATTTCGCGGCATCGTGTCGTCGGCGCGGCTTCCGGATGTCTGTGGCTATTACATCACAAACCGGGCGCTGTCACAGCGGATTGGTAACCGCTACCATGCGTTCTATACTTTCTGCCAGACCAAACGAGGGAGATACCATGCGGCACAGGAAATACATCGCCATCTTCACCTGCCTGCTGTCCCTGGCGCTCGCCGGCTGCGCCGCCGACACCAAGGAGCGCGCCGGCGAATACATTGACGACACCAGCATCACCACGCGCGTAAAGACCAAGCTCTTCGACGACCCGCAGACCAGCGGCTTTGCCATCACGGTCACGACCTTCAAGGGCACGGTGCAGCTTTCGGGTTTCGTCAGCGACGAGAAAGAAAAGGGCCGCGCCGAGGAACTGGCCAAGGCCGTGCCGGGCGTGAAGGAGGTAAAGAACAACCTGATCGTCAAGACCAAGTAGCCGCCGGCTCCCGTGGCGATAGCTCTTTCGGAGACGGCGGCATTGCGCCCAAGGAAACATGGCTCATTGCGGCTAGATGCGCCCATTGCCGAAGGAGCGTTCGCCTCGGGCGCTGGGCGCTAGCAATCCGGCCCCGGAAACAACAACGCCCTCACGGCTTTCGCCGTGAGGGCGTTTTATTTTGCGCCGGATATGCTTGGCGTCAGTGCCGGCCGGCCTTGCCGTGCGCCGTGGCCTCGGCAATCTTGTCCATCAGCGCGAACAGCACGCCGGAGGATATCAGCACCGCATGAATGCCGACCTTCCAGGCAAGCTGCTCGGTGGTGTAGGCGGTAACGTTGACGAACGCCTTGAGCAGCTCGATGGCGGAGATCGCGACAATCGAGGCGATCAGCTTTACCTTGAGGCCCGAGAAATCCACCTTGCCCATCCACTCCGGCCGGTCCTCGTGATTGGCGGTGTTAATCTTGGAGACGAAATTTTCGTAGCCGCTGAAGATGATGATAATGAGCAGGTTTGCGACCAGCGACATGTCCACGAGCGTCAGGATCGCGAGCACCACCTCGCTCTCGGTGCTGTCGAAGATATGCGGCAGGATGTGGAAGAACTCCTGCACGAACTTGACGAGCAGCATCGCGATGCCGATGACCAGGCCGATGTAAAACGGCGCCAGCAGCCAGCGGCTGTTGAACATCAGGGCTTCGAGGGCGTGTTCGATTCTCTTCATGGTCGTCAGGCGGTTTCCCGGTTAATTCTGGTTTGAGCCGCCGGCATGGCGCCGCAGCCGTGCGCATTATCCCCAACTGCGCGCCAGATTCAAGAACGGCGATGTTTTCCGGCCAGCGGCGGGCGTCCTGCCGTTTGCGGCATCACGTGCCCGGCCCGCGATTGTGCAGGTGCACCGGATGAAGGTAGTTCATTATCCTTGCACTCCATATATGGCCACGAGCCGTTTATGCCTGCCATCTACGAATGAGGCCGAGCACCGCCTCGGCGGCGAGCGGTATGGCGCGCGCCACGGGTTCCGTCGGCTGTTCTCCCAGATCGAAGCTTTCCGGCTCGATGCCGACCAGTGCGCGGCGAGGCGGCAACAGGCCAGTAAGGCGCGCGATCGCCAGCAGATCCACCAGACTCACTTCGTGCATGCTGAGCCGGCGGCGCTGTTTGAGAAACCGGTCCATTTCCTCGCCCTCGAAGACGCGGACCGTGCCGGGCGGTTCCTGCATGTGTACGGCGTCGAGGATAATCAGGTTCCTGCCTTCCTCGATGTGGGATACCAGCGCGAAGCTCAGCGTCCCGGCATCCAGAAACTCGGCGCCGATCATGTCGCCATGCCGGTGCTGCAGATACCGCACCACGTGCACGCCCACGCCCTCATCCCGCAACAGGGTATTGCCCATGCCCAAGACGAGAGTTTTCCCGGCCGTGGTATCGGACTGGCGCCCGTTCTTTGTGACAGCACACATGATGGAACTCAGACGGTGGCCTTACCCGGTCCGGCTGGCGCGGCGGCGTTTGTCGTGCCACTTGCCTGCCAGGAGTGCGGCCGCGGGCAGCGCGACCGATGCAACGAGAAACCCCAGCAGGTCCATCCACGAAAACCCGTGCACCGGCCCGGACCCGTGCACATGCCCGGGATGGGCGTGGGCTGCCGGCAATGTCGCCATGACCGTCAGGATTGCTGCGTTAAGCGCCGCGCCGAACCTCATCGGAATCTCCTTTGTTGTCTACCTGACCTTCAGCTTCACCATTTCCTCGCCTTCGGAATCCAGCACGTGCACCGCGCAGGCGATGCACGGATCGAAGCTGTGGATGGTACGCAGGATTTCAATCGGCTGTTTGGCATCGTGCAGCGTGTGGCCCTTGAGCGCGGCTTCGTACGGCCCGTCCTGGCCGGCGGCGTCGCGCGGGCCGGCGTTCCAGGTGCTCGGCACCACCGCCTGGTAGTTGTCGATCGTGCCGTCCTTGATGACGATCCAGTGCGCCAGCGCGCCACGCGGCGCCTCGGTGTAGCCCACGCCCTTGGCCGTTTTCGGCCAGGTCGACGGCTCCCACTGCTTCTCGTTGAAGGTGCGCACGTCGCCAGCCTTGATATTGGCCATGAGGCTGTCGTACCAGCCCTGCATCGCATCCACGAATATCTTGGTTTCGAGCGTGCGCGCGGCGGTACGCCCGAGCGTGGAAAACAGCCCGGCCACCGGCAGATCGAGCTTTTTCAAGGTGAAGTTCACCAGTTCCTGCGCCTGCTTGTGGCCGTTCGCATAGAGCATCAGCATGCGCGCCAGCGGCCCGACCTCCATCGCCTTGCCTTTCCAGCGCGGCGACTTCATCCAGGAATAGCTCTTGTCGGTTTCGAGACGCTCGTACGGCGGCTTCGGGCCGGTGTAGTGGAGATTGGTTTCACCGCGGTAAGGATGCAGGCCCTTGTCCTTGCCGGCCGCGTAGTCGTACCACGAGTGCGCGACGTATTCCTGAATCTGGTCCTCGGCGTTCAGATCGAGTTCGTGCACCCGCGACAGGTCGCGGTCCAGAATCACGCCGCGCGGCACGAGGAAACTCTTGAGGTCGGCCATGCCGCTGCCGGGGAAGTCGCCGTAGGTCATGAAATTGCCGATGCCCTCGCCCTGATTCGCCCAGTCCTTGTAGAAACCGGCGATGGCGAGCGTGTCCGGCACGTACACCTGGTCCACGAACGCGCGCATGGAATCGATCACGCCTTTCACCTTCTGCAACCCGACGACGTTGACCGCCGTGGCGCCGGCGCCGCCGCGGTAATGCGGCCCCTTGCCCTGGCCCTTGTGCTCCGGGTGCACGCTGATGGCGCAGGCCGTGCCACCGACCAGGAAATTCGGGTGCGGGTTCTTGCCGCCGAAGATGGTGTGGATCTGCACCACGTCGCGCTGCCAGGCGAGCGCTTCCAGATAGTGCGCCACCGCGATCAGGTTCACCTCGGCCGGCAGTTTGTACGCCGGATGACCCCAGTAACCGTTGGCGAAGATGCCGAGCTGGCCGCTCTCGACGAACTCCTTGAGCTTCTTCTGCGTGTCGGCGAAGTAGCCGGGCGAGGACTTGGGGTAGCTGCTCAGCGACTGCGCGATCTCGGAGGTCTGTTTCGGATCGGCCTTGAGCGCCGACACCACGTCCACCCAGTCGAGCGCGTGCAGGTGGTAGAAGTGCATCACATGGTCGTGCACGAACTGCGCCGCGATCATGAGGTTGCGGATGAGCTGGGCGTTCGGCGGAATCTCGACCCGGAGCGCATCCTCGACCGCGCGCACCGAGGCGACGCCGTGCACCAGCGTGCACACGCCGCAGATGCGCTGCGCGAACGCCCAGGCGTCGCGCGGGTCGCGCCCGCGCAGGATCAGCTCGATGCCGCGCACCATCGTGCCGGCGCTCGAAGCGCGGGTAATGACGCCGTTGCCGTCGGTCTGCGCCTCAATGCGCAGGTGCCCCTCGATTCTCGTAATCGGATCAACGACTATAGTCTGTGTCGCCATTTCGTTCCCCGGTCAATCTAATGCGGAGTAAACGGCGCCTTCTTTTTTCCATTCCGCATTCCACACTCCGAATTCCACGCTCATGTTTTCAGGTGTTCCGCCACCATCTCCGTGAGCCCGACCACCTTGACGTCCATGCGATGGTGCTCGAGGCCGTCCTCGAGCATGTTGCGGCAATTGGAGCAGGCGGTGACCAGCGTGTGCACGCCGAGTTGGTCGAGCTGATGTTTTTTGCGGCTGAACACCTTGAGCCGCAGCTCGTCGGCGCGCTCGATGCTGCTCACGCCGCCGCCCCCGCCGCAGCACCAGTTGAGCGTGCCCGGGTCTTCCATTTCGACGAAGTTGGACGCGACCATCTTCAGCAGGTTGCGCGGCGGCTCGACCACGCCACCGCGGCGCACCAACTGGCAGGGATCGTGGAACGTGAGTTTCTCCTCGTCCATGCCCTCGGTCTTCAAGCGCCCGGCGACGCGCAGCTCGTCGAGCAGTTCAACGATGTGAATGACCTTGAAGGGATACGACCGACCGATGAGGTTCGGACCCTCCCAGCGCAGCGCGGTATAGGCGTGGCCGCATTCGGGGCTGATGACGTACTTCACGTTGAGGCGTTCGGCGGCGATGACGATGCGGTTCACCAGCTCCACGGCGATGTCGCTCGAACCGATCTGGATGCCGGAGTTGGTGCCCTCGAAGGCGTCCGAGGCGAGCGTCCAGGACACGCCGGCGGCGTGGAAGATGCGCGCCAGCGCCGGGATGATCTCGCTGAACTGGATGATCTCGGCCGACGACAGCACCATCAGGTAATCGGTGCCGTCCACGTCGAGCGGGATTTTGAGACCGGTCTCCTTCTCGGCCTTGGCGATCTGGGTCTTGAGCGCCGGCAGCTGCACGCCCATGGGGCTGCCGATTTTCACCGCGCGAATCGTCGCGTCCCTGAGCCCGTCGGGCGCGACGCCCGCCGCGACCATGCCTTCGCGCGCGCGCCGCACCATGTAGACGATGTCGTTGCCCACCGGGCACATGAGTGAGCAGCGCCCGCAGAGCGTGCACGAGTCGTAAATCAGCGGCTCCCATTCTTTAAGCTCGGCCTCAGTGACCGGCTTCGACAACCCGAGCCATTTCTTGATACGCCCGAACAGCGTGTATTCGCGTTCCCAGACGCGCCTGAGCGGCTCGAGCTTGTGGATCGGCGTGTACTTCGGATCGCCGGTCTCGGTGTAGAACAGGCAGGCGTGCGCGCACATGCCGCAACGCACGCAGGATTCGAAGAACGCCGCCGTCGGCCGGTCGACCTGCTCGGTGAACGCCTGCAATCCGCGTTCGAGCGAGGTGCTCACGCCTTTACCCCCTTGCGCCCTGCGACGGCGCCGTTGTACCAGCGCGCCACCACGAACGTGAACGTGTGCATCAGCTTGGTGAGCGGAATCATGATGAGCAGCAGTTCGAAGCTCAGGATGTGGAGCGCGAGCATGGTGGTGTAGTCCGTGACCAGG
>CAKKQL010000049.1 GCA_919902095.1 Acidiferrobacterales bacterium | reverse complement strand
TCAACGATGCACGCATCGAGCACGTCATCGGCGTGGACATTCGCACCGGCGGATTCTCCCACCCGCACTACCGCTTCCGACCCGTGGACGTGCGTGCGCCGGAACTGGCCGTGAGCCTGGGCGAAGTGGATGCCGTGATCCATCTCGGCTTCGCCGCTACCGGCCGGCGCTTCGGCCCGTTCAAACTCACGCGCGAACTCATGCGCGACATCAACCTGCGCGGCAGCCAGAACGTCTTCCAGCTCGCCGCGGAACAGGGCGTGAAGCACGCCATTCTGCTTTCGAGCGCCGCGGTCTACAAGCTGGACGACTTCCACCGCGGGTCAATGACCGAAAACCATCCGCGTCACCCGCTGCCCGGCTTCGCCTACGCCGAGGACAAGAGCACGGTCGAGGACTGGCTCGACGGCTTCGAGCAACAGCACCTGGAGCTGCGCATCGTGCGCCTGCGTCCGCACCTGACGCTCGGACCGCATGTCGAACCGCACGTTCTGGACACCCTGCGCCTGCCGCTCGCGCCGCGCTTTCCCGATCCGCAACCGCTCACGCAGTGTGTGCACGAGGACGACGTGGTAAGCGCCATCCTCGCCGCGCTCTTCAGCGACGCGCGCGGCGCCTTCAACCTCGCCACCGCCAATGCCATGGCCGTGCGCGACATGCAGCAATTGCATCATAAACGGGTTTATATCCTGCCGCTGATGCTGCTGCGCGCCCTCCTCAAGCTGCGCTGGCGGCTGACCGGAAAGGGCGTGAACCCCGCCTGGGTCGAAGCCCTGCGCTACAACTTCGCGGTCCACAGCGGCCGCGCGCGCCGCGAGCTCGGCTGGAAGCCGCGCTACGACACGGTGAAGGAATGTCTGCTGGCGGCGCGGATCGTTACCACTTCTTGAAACAGCGACCTCCGCCCGCGCACGTGCGGCGCTGTGTTCATCCGGCGGAATACGCTGCGCTATTCCACCCTACGCGGGCTATGCTGGTTTAATGTCTGCACCGATGAGATACTGACTTTAAGGCGAAGCGCCCCGTAACGGCACCCTCAAGAACTGATGGCTCTTGCGTCAGGTGCAGGCGATGGAGAAGCTTTCCATCTGCCGCCGATGACGCCCGAGGAGATTCAAGCCGAGATCGACGCCTACCGCGCAGAAGTCCGCCGTGCGGCTGGTACTTGATACCAACACGGCGATTCCGGGCCTGTTGTGGCATCGAGCGCGGGCAGTGGAGGCGCAGGTTCGGTTAGCGGCTGAAAGGAGAAACCTCTATGGCGAAGAGTTCGAGTCAGATGCGTACGTTACTCGACAAGCTCGACCAACTGCCGCCGGAGCAGCAGGTGGAAGTCGAGAACTTTGTGGATTTCTTGGCGAACAAGCAGCGTCGCCGTGCGGCCTTGGATCGGCTGTTGTCGATCGCGCCCGCGCTGGAGGCCGCCGGCGTGCAACCGATAAGCGACGATGAGGTGGTCGCCCTCGTCAAAGAAGCGCGCGCGGAACGGCGTCAGAAAGACAGCCGCTAATCCGCGCCGTCATCCGACATGCGTCTGGTACTGGATACCAATGTGGCGCTGTCGGCGTTGTTGTGGCGGGGTACGCCCTATCGTCTGCTCGATACAATCCGGCAGGCCGCCCCAACGGTACAGTTGTACAGCAGCCTGCCGCTGCTTGAGGAATTGGCCGATGTAATCGGCCGTGCCCATTGTGCGCGGCGGTTAGCCGTCATCGGGGCCAATGCCCGACAGCTCGTCGCCGATTACGCCAGCGTGGTGGAAATCGTGGAACCGGCAGCGATTGCGCCCACTTCGTCCGACTCGGATGATGATGTGGTGCTGGCCACCGCCCTGGCCGCGCAGGCCGATGTCATCGTCTCGGGCGATCGCGACCTGCTCACGCTGAAGTCTTTCAGGAACATTCCCATCGTCACCGCCGCCGAGGCGGTGCGGATCGTTACCACTTCTTGAAACTAAGCAGATCAATGTGGCACACCAACTTGTCGTTGGGATGACGTTCGAGCAGGTTTACGGTGAAGAAGTAACACCCGCCCGGGACGCGATGGCGGCGGTAGTCCGGCATGTTCCTTTGCCTCCGGTGAGTTCCTTCATGCGGCGGAATACGCTGCGCTATTCAACCCTACGCGGGCTGGAAACCGCGCTACGACACCGCGGGCGAATGTTTGCAGGCGTTCAACACCGGGACTCATGGCCAAGATAATAAAGTTTGAGCGCCGGTCGCTGCGTGAGCTGGCAGAGGGCAAGACCCTGTGCAAGAGCGGCTTTCACAAGTGGAAGGTGGTCACCGAACGGAAATTCGACGTTAAATCCGGAAAACTCGTGACGCTGCTGCGCTGCGAGCGGTGCGGGGAGAAAAAGACGGAACTGCGTTAGCCATTATCTTCATGCGGCGGAATACGCTGTGCTATTCCGCAGGCTCTCACGGATGAGTGGCTGGGCTAAAGCACATATCGCCCAGCACATTCATGGGGTGATATACTTTTAACCAGCTGTTCGAAGCAGACACCATGCTTCATGGTGAAGATGCTGGAAACCATGTTCGCCCAAGCGGGCCATTTTACAGAGAGACGGTCATGACAACTTTGGAAGTGAAACTGAATCTGCCCGATCGCCTGGCACGCGAGGCGCAAGACGCGGGGCTGTTGACCTCGACGTCGCTCTCGAAACTGCTTAAAGAAGCGATGCGCCGTCGCGCGGCGCAGGCGTTGCTCGCCGGAACGGCCCGCGCCTCCAAGACGGGCAGTAAACCGATGACGATGGAAGCAATTCAAGCCGTGGTCAACGCGGTACGCCGTGGTCATAAAATAAGCAAGCGCGCATGAGGCTGGTGCTCGACACCAATGTGCTGGTGTCGGCGTTTCTGTGGGAAGGCACACCCGACAAGCTGATCGAACTCGCCGGCGAGTGGGAAATCCGGCTCTTCACCAGCCCAGCCTTGCTCTCTGAACTCGACGAAGTCTTGCACCGCAAGAAATTCGCTAAACCCGTGCAGGCCACGGGCTTTACCGCCGCAGAGATGGTAAAGCAGTATCGACACCTCGCCTACCGCGTTACCGCGCGCCAGTTTACTAGGCAAATCTCGCGCGATGCCGACGATGATGCGGTGTTGGCGTGTGCGTTGGCGGCGCGGGTCGAACTCATCGTCTCGGGCGATCGCGACCTGCTCACGCTGAAGTCTTTCAGGAACATTCCCATCGTCACCGCCGCCGAGGCGGTGCGGATCGTTACCACTTCTTGAAACTAAGCAGATCAATGTAGCGCACCAACTTAAAGCCGGCAGGACTTCAATCAATGGGAAAGATCGTTAAATTCGAGCGCCCGTCGCTGCGCGAACTGGCCGAGGGCAAGACGCTTTGCAAGAGCGGGTTTCACAAATGGAAAGTCGTTACTGAGCGGAAATTCGACGTTAAATCCGGGAAGCTCATGACGCAGCTGCGCTGCGAGCGGTGCGGGGAGGAAAAGACGAAGTTGTTATGAAATTAACGAACCAGCAAACCAACGTGCCGCTTTTCGCAGACGATCAGAGCGCTGCGTTAGGTGCTGTATGCCCAAACCAGATAGCCAACGCCGAGAAAGACAAAACCTAACACGAAGGAGTAGAGAGATATGGTCATAAGGCGAGCTATTTTTTCTTGGATGGGAAAGAAAGCAGCCCTAAATGCGCGAGCAGTCAAAACAAAATTTTTCCGTTCTTCATCTATTCTGACTTTTGCCTCATTTACTACTGTCTTCTGATCTATCCCCCGGTGTCAGGATAGTTGTCGCGTCACCGGATTGGAGTAAACCATAGACCG
>CAKKQL010000048.1 GCA_919902095.1 Acidiferrobacterales bacterium | reverse complement strand
CGGCCGAGGCCGCGAGCGCCAGGGTGGTGGCGCCGAGGGTGCCTTTGAGGAAGGTTCTGCGGTGAAGATGGGTCACGGGATGTTCCTCCAGAAATGTAATAGTAATTCCGCGATCGCGGCTTACAGCGTTAGCACAAACTCAACAACCTTGTCGATTTCGTCCTGCGTCAGAATCTCGTGCGGCCCGAAGGGCGGCATGACACTGCGCGGATTCAGCTTGCGTGCATCGTCGATCTGGGCACGCAGCTTGGCCTTGTCCGGGAAGCGCTGCTTCATCTGCACCAGCGGCGGGGCGATGTTGCCGGCGGTGGTGCCGGCAATGGCGTGGCAGGCCATGCAGTTGCCCTTGGTGCGCTCGGTGACGACGCAACCGCCCTGGGTGACGGCGTCTTTCGGCGGGTTGGCCTTGTCTTTGCAGACCTTGCTGTCCGGCACGGCGCCCGCAGTCTGGGCCGAAACCGGGGTGGCAATCAGGGTTCCCAGCAGCATGACGGCGGCGCTGGCCCCAAAGATAATGCTGGCGGATTTCCGCATTTCTCCTCCTGTTGTTTCTATTTGATGAGCCTGGTGGTCCGGGCCGTGGCAGTGCAGTTCGCTGAGCGCGCGCCGGTTGAAGCGTGTGCGGGCGATACCGGTTGTATTAACCGGCGTAAAGAATACCTGAGCCGGCGCAGATGGCAAGCCTGAATTTTTCGTAATTACCCCGCCGCCGCGGTCGTTTATTAGCGTTTTTTAATATACCAGCCGGCCGCGTTTATTTACCGCCCCGGTACAGTGCCATCTCCTCGCGAATGGCGCTGATGCGGGCCTCGATGCTCGACTGCAGGTAAAAATTGTTGCCCGCCAGGCGCGTTGCAAGCTGCAACTGTTCGATGGCCGCATCCGGATTGCCGCTCAGGTACTGGGCCTCCGCCAGGGCCTGATGCGCCTCGATGCGCGCGCCGGCATCGCCGGCGGCCTGCGCCAGCAGGCGGTAGAGGGCGGGATCGTCCGGCCGGTGCCTGATCGCCGCCCGCAGAATCTCGCGCGCCTCGCGCGCCCGGCCGATGTTGATCAGGGTTACGGCCTGGGCGCGGGCGAGCGGCTGGTAGCCGGGAAATTTCTGGCGCGCCGTGGCGTAGATCGCGAGCGCCGCCTCGTAGCGGCCGGCGGCGGCTTCAATCTCGGCCTCGGCCAGGCGGTAACCCGGGGCGCCCGGATGGCGCTCGATGAGTTTGCGGATCTCGGCGCGCGCCGCCTCGTACTGGCGAGTGCGCGTCAGCGCCAGCACGTAGCCGTAACGTTCGGCATCGGCATCGCGGTATTTGCCCTGCGCCAGGTTGCTGCGGAAGGCCCGGACCGCTTCCGCCGGATCGCCGGCCGTGAGCGCGCGGATTTTCGCGCGCGCGTGATGAAACTCGCTGCTGTCCGGAATCTGGCGATAGGGGAAGCGTTCGGCGCGGTTGCGCGAGTCGGCAATGCGGTTCATCGTGACCGGGTGCGTGCGCAGGAATTCCGGCAGGCTGGTTTCATTGTGGCGGTTCAGGTTCTGCATCTGCTCGAAAAACGCCGGCATCGCGCGCGGATCGAAATTGGAGCGCGCCAGCAGCGTCATGCCGATGCGGTCGGCCTCTTCTTCGAAGGCGCGCGTGAAGTTGATCTGGTGCTGGGCGATGCTGGCGCCCGTGAGCACCGCCGCCGCGCCGCCGCCGGCGTGCCCGCTCGCGCCGAGCAGTGCCGCCGCCAGCAGCGCGGCCGTGGCCGGCAGCGAGATGCGCTGTGCCTCGGCGATCATGCGCGGAATGTGCCGCTGGGTGATGTGGGCGATTTCGTGCGCCAGCACCGAGGCGAGTTCGGCCTCGCTGTGGGCGGCGAGCAGCAGTCCGGTATGTATGCTGATGAAGCCGCCGGGGACCGCGAAGGCGTTGATGCTGGGATCGCTGATGATGTAAAACCGGAAATCCTGCTGCGGCGAATCGCTGCTCGCCACCAGCCGCTGGCCGAGGGTCTGGATGTAGTCGTTGAGTTCCGGATCGTCCATAAAATTCATCCGGCGCCGTGCCTGGCGTATTATGTCTTCGCCGAGCTTGCGCTCCTGGGCGGGCGTGATCACCGCGGCGGATTGGTCGCCGAGGTCGGGCAGGTTGAGGTTGTCGGCCTGGCCGCTGCCGGCGGCGAACAGCAGCAGGCCGGCAGCCAGCAGCCAGGGTGCCGGGCGAGGCGGTATCAGCATGACGACCGGGACCCGGGTTGGTTCGGGATTGAAATCAAAGCAGGATTCCGTAGGTGTTGGTGCATCGTGCCATGCCGGCCGGTATTGTCACCAGCCAGGCAATATATATAGGTGGCACTGACGGCTGGATGTGCGGATGGTTCCGTGACAGTGACTGCATGGTAACGTGGGGCGCGCGGATGTTGCCGCTATTTCCAGTCAAAACAGTTTGGGGTGGATTTCCGGTTTTCAAGGCGGTTTTTGCCAGAATGTCCGCGGCCGGAAGCCAGGCCGACCCCGCGCTCTTGAAATTCCTTGCCCAAGCAGGCTTTTCAGCCGGGCCGACGGGACTTGCGAACTCCCGGCGGAAGCGGCACTCTATGGCCCCAATTCAGGTATCTTATAATATACTAATTTAGCAGGTCCATTAACGGGGTGAGCGCGAGCATGTTTGGCTACAAAGAGGTGGAACCCCTGCAGTTGCAGGAACTGCTGCAGACGGAAGCGATTTTGTTGGTTGACGTCCGCACCCCGACCGAGCTTGCGCGCGGCGGCATCGCCGGTGCGCACAACATCCCGCTGCACTTGCTGCCGCTGCGCAAGGAAGAGCTGCCCGATGATCGCGCCATTGTCTTTTACTGCCAGAGCGGCAATCGTTCCGCGCAGGCCTGCGCCTTCATGACCGGACAGGGGCGGCGCAATGTATTCAATCTGCGGGGTGGAATCCTCGGCTGGCTTCAGTGCGGCCAGCCGGTCGCCGCGGCGTACCTCAACTGAACGCAGCCGGATTGCCGGCCTGGTGCCGTATGCTTTTGAAGCTGCCTGGCGCGCGCGGTTGTGTCAAAATGCGCCGCAC
>CAKKQL010000047.1 GCA_919902095.1 Acidiferrobacterales bacterium | reverse complement strand
AGAAGATCGCGATGTTCCGCGACATCATCGCCTGGCTGTTCACCTTCGGCCTCACCGGCCTGGGCATGCAGATCACCATGGCCTCGATCAAACAGGCTGGCGGTCAGCCGCTGGTGATCGGCTCGGTGGTCGGCACCCTCAAGGCGGTCGGTTCGCTGATCGTGGTGATGCTGTTCGTCACTGAAATCGTCTAACGCGAAGGAGCACGATAATGAAAGAAAAATTCGACCGTGGTACGGCGCTCTCCATCTTCAAGAGTGACCGCTATGAGGACTTCGTGGCGCTGGTGCTGTCGCTGGTAATCGCGCTGCTGGTCTATCTGTACATCAAGTAAGAGACTGCAAATGTCGGTACCCCAGTGGCCGCGGAAGCGGCCACTGGTTTTTTAGGACCTTGAAATGCGTGAACCGAAACATATCCTGCTCGCCAGCCATGGAACGCCTGGCGCCCGTGCCGCCGAACGCGCGGCGTTCGCACTGTGCGGACCGAAGACCACCCTGCACCACCTGATCGTGGTGCCGGATTTCTGGAAAGGCATGATGGGCGACGACTGGCTCAACAACGCCTCGACGCGCGACACCTACGGGCGCTATGTCGAGGCCGAGCTCGAGGGCGAGGTGCGACGGCACATCGCGAGCCTCGGACGGCAGGCCGCCAAGCGCCGCATTCGCTACCGCCCTGAAGTGGCGTTCGGCAAACCGGAGCAATGCCTGCTCGATTGCCTCAAGCGTCGGCGCATGGATTTCGTGGTGCTGGGTGCGCCCCGTCCCAGGGGCCACGCCGGACTGCGCTCGCGCATGCTGACGGAAAAACTGCTGCGCGCGCTTCCGGCGCGACTGCTGGTCATTCCCTACCCGCATGGCCGATAACCCGCTGTCCACAGCCACGCCGCCGGTTGCCAGCCGCGACGCGGCCTGGGTCACGATTCCGGTACCGCAGGATGCAGATACCCTCGCGCGGCTCTGCCGCGACATCGAGGCCGTGCTACGGACGAATCCGTACCTGTATTTCTCGGACTGGAAACAGACCGGCCCCTCGGCGTACCACGCCGAGTTCGAGAACCAGAGCAACCAGCAGAAGGTGTCGGTCGATTTCGAGGTAGTCCCGGGCCCGGGCCGGGGGCTGACGATAAACTACGCCAGCGGCATCAAGAAACGCACGATTTTCTCGATCGAACCCGAGGCGATGGGAAGCCGCCTGACGATCACCGACGATTACGAGGGCTTGTCGGACGCCGAGCGCGAGGCGCGTGCAGGTGAGGCTGACAAAAGCCTGCACGCCTGGGGGGTGGCGCTGCGCGCCTATCTCCTGCGCCTGAAGCGCTGGTCGTGGCTCCCGGGCTGGCGCTGGTACATCCGCCGCATGTGGATTCCAATGAAACCCTCGGCACGCCGGATCGTGTGGCTGCTCTATCTGATTACGATCGTCGAGTTCCTGTTCTTCCTGTTCGTGTTGGTGATCTACCTGATAGAACAGCAAAGCAAATAGACAAAAATTTCACAGGATTTACAGGATTACGCAGGATTAACAAGATTAAAACCAAAAGCTTTATGCCTTAATCCTGTAAATCCTGAAAAATCCTGTTAATCCTGTGAATTCTATTTTGCGCTTTGCGTGCGGGGCAACAGGTCGATGACCTGATAGAAGGTCTCGCCCTTCTTCACCATGCCGAGTTCGCTGCGCGCGCGCTCCTCGATCGCTTCATAGCCCTGCTTGAGGTCGTTGACCTCGGCCTCGAACGCGGCGTTGCGCTCCCGGAGGCCGGCATTGTCAGCTTGTTGGGCCGCGATCGCGCGATTCAGGCGCCACAGCGTCAACATGCCGCCGCTGCCGAACCACAGCGGGTATTGCAGCAGCAGCAACAGCCCGACCAGCACATAGACCAGCGTTTTCTGACTCCGGATCATGCCAGCATGGGAAAGGCGCGGCGCCCGGGATAACGCACCCGCGCCCCCAGTTCCTCCTCGATGCGCAGCAGCTGGTTGTACTTGGCGACGCGGTCGGAGCGCGACAGCGAACCGGTCTTGATCTGGCCGCTGCCGGTGCCCACAGCGAGATCGGCGATGAAGCTGTCCTCGGTTTCGCCCGAGCGGTGCGAGATCACGGCGGTGTAACCGGACTTGCGCGCCAGCGCGATGGCGTCCAGCGTTTCGGTCAGCGTGCCGATCTGGTTGACCTTGATGAGAATGGAGTTGGCGACACCCAGCTTGACGCCTTGTGCGAGGATGGCGGCGTTGGTAACGAACAGATCGTCGCCGACCAGCTGGATTTTCTTGCCAAGCGCCCGGGTCAACAGCCCCCAGCCGGCCCAGTCGCCTTCAGCCATGCCGTCTTCGATGGTGATCACCGGGTACTTCGTCACCCAGCCGGCCAGCTTCTCGACGAATTGTTCGGCGCTAAGGCTGACGCCCTCGGATTCAAGTTCGTACTTGCCGTGCCGGTTGAACTCGGAACTCGCGGCGTCGATACCGAGACAGACATCCGCCCCGGGTTTGTAGCCGGCCTGCTCGATGCCCCGCAGGATGACCTGTAAAGCTTCTTCGTTCGATCCGAGGTCCGGTGCAAACCCGCCCTCATCGCCGACGGCGGTGTTGAGCTCCATGCCCTGCAGCACTTTTTTCAGTGCGTGAAACACCTCGGCGCCGCAGCGCAAGGCTTCGGCAAAGGAACTCGCGCCTACCGGCAGGACCATGAACTCCTGAAAATCGATGTTGTTGTCCGCGTGCACGCCGCCATTGATGATGTTCATCATCGGCACCGGCATCTGCATCGGCACGTTACCGGCAAGACCGTTCAGATGGCGGTACAGCGGCTGGTTCACGGCCGCGGCCGCGGCCCGCGCCGTCGCCAGCGATACCGCGAGCATGGCGTTCGCGCCCAAGCGGCTCTTGGCGGTTGTCCCGTCGAGGTCGATCATGACGCGGTCCACCGCAGCCTGATCGCGCGCGTCGCGGCCCAGCAGCGCCTGCCGGATTTCAGCATTTACATGGCCGACGGCCTGGCGCACGCCCTTGCCGGCATAACGCTTCGGGTCGCTGTCACGCAGTTCGAGTGCCTCGCGGCTGCCGGTGGAGGCGCCGGACGGCACGGCGGCGCGGCCACGGGCACCGGACTTGAGGATCACATCGGCTTCAACGGTGGGATTGCCGCGCGAATCCAGGATTTCGCGCGCACGGATATCAACAATGACGGGCATGTTTCGCTCTTTATGGCGGGTTCATACGAAAAAAGACGCAACCGGCAACGCACAAGATGACACGACACCGGCAACGCGGCGCCGATTGTAGCGGATTTCGGACGGGAACGCTCAATTCGGCAGCAGCGCCGACTCGGCAAAGCCGTGGCGCTTGACGGCGGCATCCAGCTCCATGAGCGTCGCCAGCAGGTCTTGCATGCGCGCCAGCGGCCAGGCATTGGGACCGTCGGACAGGGCCTGGTCCGGATTCGGATGCGTTTCCATGAACAGGCCCGCCACGCCCGCGGCGATGGCGGCGCGCGCCAGCACCGGCACGAATTCGCGCTGGCCGCCGCTCTTCGTGCCTTGCCCGCCCGGTAACTGCACCGAATGGGTGGCGTCGAACACCACCGGGCAGCCGGTCTCGCGCAGGATGGCGAGCGCGCGCATGTCGGACACCAGGTTGTTGTAGCCGAACGAGACGCCGCGCTCGCACACCAGCACGCGCTCGCGCCCGCCGGCGGCCACGGCTTTCTCCACCACATTTTTCATGTCATGCGGTGCGAGGAACTGGCCCTTCTTGATGTTCACCGGCTTGCCAGCGGCGACCACGGCCTGGATGTAGTCGGTCTGGCGGCACAGGAACGCCGGCGTCTGCAGCACGTCCACGACCTTCGCCACCGGCCCGATTTCGGGAATGTCGTGCACGTCGGTCAGCACCGGCACGCCAATCTCGCGCCGCACCTTCGCCAAGATTTCCAGCCCCTGCTCCATGCCAAGGCCGCGGAAGGACGCAGCCGAACTGCGGTTGGCCTTGTCGAACGAGGACTTGTAGATGAACGGGATGCCGAGGGTCCGGGTAATTTCCTTGAGGCGCCCGGCGCTGTCGAGCGCCAATTGCTCGGACTCGATCACGCATGGGCCGGCAATCAGGAAAAACGGCCGCTCCAGGCCGACCTCGAATCCGCACAGCTTCACTGCGCCACCGCCTGCGGCTCGGTCACGGCGCCGCTGCGACGTGCGCGCGCCGCGAGGACATAGCTGCTGAACAGCGGGTGCCCGTCGCGCGGTCGCGAGGTGAATTCGGGATGAAACTGCACGCCGATGAACCACGGATGTCCGGGCAGTTCGACGATTTCCACCAGCCGGTCGTCGAGGGAGGTGCCGGCAATCGTCAGGCCCTTGTCCTGCAGCAGCTGGCGGTAATTGTTGTTGAACTCGTAGCGGTGCCGGTGGCGCTCGACCACGGTTTCGCGGCCATAGCTTTCGTGGGCGCGCGTGCCCGACAGCAGCCGGCATTCCTGGCCGCCGAGGCGCATGGTGCCGCCGAGGTCGTGGCCGGCGCTGCGTTTTTCGACGGCACCCTCGGACGTGATCCATTCGGTAATCATGGCTATCACCGGGTGCGGCGTCTTGGCGTTGAATTCGGTGCTGTGCGCGCCCTTGAGGCCGGCAACGTTGCGCGCGAACTCGACCACCGCGAGCTGCATGCCGAGACAAATACCGAGATAGGGAATGCCGTGTTCACGCGCGTATTGCGCGGTCTTGATTTTTCCTTCCACGCCGCGCTCGCCGAAGCCGCCGGGCACCAGGATGGCATCGGCGCCTTCGAGGATGGCCGTGCCTTGGGTATCCACCATCTCGGAATCCACGTAACGAATGTTGACGCTCGTGCGGGTGTGAATCCCGGCATGTTTAAGCGCCTCGGTCAACGACTTGTAAGACTCGGTAAGGTGGACGTACTTGCCCACCAGGGCGATGTCGATTTCGGCGGTTGGATGCTCCATCGCGTAGATGACCTTGTCCCACTCGGACAGGTCGGCACGACGCGTATTGAAATGCAGTTTCTCGGCCACGATTTCGTCCAGCCCCTGCTCGTGCAGCAGCCGTGGAATCTTGTAGATGTTGTCCACATCCATGGCCGATATCACGGCGCGCACCGGCACGTTGGTGAAGAGCGCAATCTTGCGGCGCATGTCCTCGGGCAACATGCGGTCGGTGCGGCACAGCAGGATGTCCGGCTGGATGCCGAGCGACAGCAGCTCCTTCACCGAATGCTGCGTCGGCTTGCTCTTGAGTTCGCCCGCGGTGGCGATGTACGGCACCAGGGTGAGGTGCAGGTAGACGACATTGTTCGAGCCGAGCTCGACACCCATCTGACGGATGGCCTCGACGAACGGCTGCGATTCGATATCGCCGACGGTACCGCCAATCTCGACCAGCGCGATATCGGCGCCTTGCGCCCCCTCCTGGATGCGAGTCTTGATTTCGTCGGTGATATGCGGGATCACCTGCACGGTGGCGCCGAGGTAGTCGCCGCGCCGCTCCTTGCGGATGACGCTTTCGTAAATCTTGCCGGTGGTGAAGTTGTTGCGCTTGCCGAGCGTGGTGCGCACGAAGCGCTCGTAGTGGCCGAGGTCGAGGTCGGTTTCGGCACCGTCCTCGGTGACGAATACCTCGCCGTGCTGGAACGGGCTCATGGTGCCCGGATCGACATTGATATAGGGGTCGAGCTTGAGGAGCGTAACCTTGAGCCCACGGGCTTCGAGGATGGCGGCCAGGGAGGCGGAGGCGATGCCCTTGCCGAGCGAGGACACAACGCCACCGGTCACAAAGACATATTTGGTCATGCTTGGCCCGTTCCCAAACTCAGGGGGTAACTGCTCACCGCCTGCTACGGCGGCATTAACAGGAACCGGAAGATTCCTGCATGTCGGAACGGAATCACAAGCTACCAGATGGCCCGGCTTTGCACAACCGGAAAATTTTGCTCGCCCCGTCCCTGGGGCTCACCTCGCAAACACCGCTCGGCCAGCTTTCAGCTGTCAAAATTCACTCCAGGTGAATTTGTTATGCCCCGAGCTTGCCGGCGGCCGTAATTTTCTCCACGACCAGCGCCAGCCCCGGTTCACCGGCACGCGCGGCAAACGGCTCGCACACCCAGCGGTCGCCGACGGCGGCGAGCGTGTCGTTGACGAACAGCAGCGGCAGGCGCGCGCGCTCCCACGGCGGTACGCCGGCGGCCTGCAGCAGCTTCTTGAGTTTGTGGTGATGTCCGCGTCCGGGCAGCCGGCAGGTCTCACCGCCGTGGCGAAAGCGCACCTGGAGCACGGCGCCCTCCAGCCGCGCGCGCGAAAGTCCGGTGCCGGACTGCGGCCGCAGTCGCAGTTGCAAGCCAATGTCCGCCAACTGCAGCAGCGATTTGCCGTCCCAGGTGACCGCTTGCGCCGGCGCCGGCAATCCCTCCCCCGCCGGCACCAGCACCAGCTCGTCGCGGTAACGTCGAAGCTCGGCGTCGCGCCAGTGAATAACGGCGTGGCGCGTGCGCGGCGCCGCACGGACCTGATCGAGGATGCGTTCCAGCAGTGCCGCAGACGGCACGCGCAGGCCGCGCTGCCGGATCCAGTGCCGCAGTACGTTACGTTGCCGCGCCAGCGGCAGACGCGCCAGTGACGTGACCCGCAGCGTCGCGCCCGTGGCGCAGGCGCCGAGGTCCGCGCCGGCCAGATCATCGAGCAGCGCGGCGGCTTCAGCCATGTGGCGCGCGGTCTGCGCCAGTTGCCGCACCGCGGCCGGCCAGCGTTGCTGCAACAGCGGTAAAACCTGGTGCCGCACCAAATTGCGCGCGCGGCGCAGGTCACGGTTGCTGGTGTCCTCGATCCATTGCAGCCGCTCGGCGTCGGCATAGTGCGCCAGCGTGGCGCGCGTGAACCCAAGCAGCGGGCGCGCGAGATAACCGGCGGAAAATTGCGCCATCGCCGGCATCGCCGCCAGCCCGTGCACGCCGGCACCGCGCAACAGCTGCACCAGCACGGTCTCGGCCTGGTCGTAGAGGTGGTGCGCCGTGAGCAGGACATCGCCGGCGCCGACATGCCGCGCGAGACAGGCGTAGCGCGCGCGGCGCGCGGCGGCTTCCAGCCCGTCGGCGCGCGCATCCGCCACCTGGACGCGCTCAATAACGCAGGCGACGCCCAGCGCGGCGCAGACGCGGGCGCAATGTTGCGCCCAATCGCCGGAGGCGGCCTGCAATCCGTGATCGACGTGCACGGCGCCCAGAGTCAGGCCGTGGGTCCGCTGCAATTGCGCCAGGGCATGCAGCAGCACGTGCGAATCCAGGCCGCCGCTGTAGGCCAGCCGGAACCGGGTCGTCGGGGAAAGCGTTAGCCGCTCAAACAGGATGCGCGCGAGCGCCGGAGGCGAGAAGTCGGTATCAATATCAATGCTCCTCGAACTCGCCGTACTGCATCAGACGCTGATAGCGGCGCGTGAGCAGGCTGTCGAGCGGAACCGCGGCGAGCCGGTCGAGGTTGGCGACGAGCGCGGCCTTCAGCGTGCGCGCGCAGGCGCCGGCATTGCGGTGCGCCCCGCCGAGCGGCTCGGGCACGATTTCATCGATCAACCCGAGGCGGCTCAGCGAGTCAGCGGTGATGCCCATGGCTTCGGCGGCGTCCGCGGCCTTGTCGGCGCTGCGCCACAGGATCGAGGCGCAGCCTTCCGGTGAAATCACGGAATACGTCGCGTACTGAAACATCAGCAGGCGGTCGCCGACACCGATGGCGAGCGCGCCGCCCGAGCCGCCCTCGCCGATGACCACGGAAATGATCGGCGTCTTCAGCCGCGCCATGACGTAGAGATTGCGCGCGATCGCCTCGCTCTGGCCGCGTTCCTCGGCGCCGACGCCGGGGTAGGCGCCGGGGGTGTCGATCAGGGTGATGAGCGGCAGCCGGAAACGCTCGGCCACGCGCATCAGACGCAGCGCCTTGCGGTAGCCCTCGGGGCGCGGCATGCCGAAATTGCGCCGTACCTTCTCGCGCGTGTCGCGGCCCTTCTGGTGGCCGATGACGACCACGGACCGGTCTTCGAGGCGGGCGACGCCGCCAACGATGGCGAGATCGTCGCCAAAGGCGCGGTCGCCGTGCAGTTCCTGAAAATCGGTGAACAACTGCGGGATGTAATCCAGCGTGTAGGGCCGCAGCGGATGGCGCGCGAGCTGCGAAATCTGCCACGGCGTCAGTGACGTGAAAATGGATTCGGTAAGCTTCCGACTCTTGGCCTGCAGATGGCCGATTTCCTCGTTGATGTTCAGGTCGCTGCCCTTGGAGGTCATGCGCAGGGCCTCGATCTTGGCCTCGAGGTCGGCGATGGATTGCTCGAAATCGAGATAGTTCTGGTTCATGGACGCCATCCTCCTGCCTGTTCGTTGTCCATCGGGCGACGGTCTAGCGGTAATCGAGATGCACGTTGCGTTCGCCAGCGAGGCGTCCAAGCCGTTCGATCACCGCGCCGGTCGGGCTGATTTTCCATTCCTCGCCGAGCGCGATCTCGGCGTCCGCCTGCGCGCCATGATAGCGCAGATACACCGGACACGGGCCGCGCGCCGCCGGCGCGAGAATCTCCCGCAGCTCGTCCACAAAACCGTTGCCGGCGGCGCCGGCATCCAGTTCGATGACCAGGCGCGAACCGAAGACGCTGCGGGCCTGGTCGATATTATAAATCTTCTCGGCCGACATTTTGAATCCGCCGGTATACTCGTCCACGCTCACCTGCCCTTCCACCACCAGCAGATTGTCCTTGACCAGCAGGTCGCGATACCGCAGGTAGAACTCGGAAAATACCGCCAGCTCCAGCCGTCCGCTGCGATCGTCGAGCGTGACGAAGGCCATGCGGTCGCCGCGCCGGGTTTGCATCGTACGCAGCGACACCACCAGCCCGGCCACGACGACGGTCCGATCCTGCGTCGGCCGCAGCTCGGCGAGGGTGTAATCGGTGATGTGCGCCAGTTCCTCGGCGTAGCGCGCGATCGGATGACCGGTCAGGTAAAGGCCCAGCGTCTCCTTCTCACCGTCGAGACGCTGATCTTCGCTCCATTCCGGCACCGGCACCAGGTCGGGGGATTCCGGTATCTGGGCCGCGGCACCGAACAGGTCGGATTGCCCCGCCTGCCGGTCGCGGCTGTGGCGTTCGGCGGCGGCCAGCGCGACGCCCAGCGAGGCCATCAGCACCGCCCGGTGCGGGCCCAGGCTGTCGAGCGCGCCGGCACGGAGAAGCGACTCGAGCGCGCGCCGATTCACCTTGCGCGCGTCGAGGCGCCGGCAGAAATCGAACAGGTCGCGGAACGGGCCGGCCTCGCGCCGCGCCGCCAGCAAGCTGTCGATGGCGGCCTGACCCAGACCCTTGATGGCGCCCAGTCCGTACAGAATGGCCTGGGCCGCTTCCGGTGTCGCGCCGGCGGCGGTATTCGCGCTGTCCTCGGCCGCGCTGCCGCCTCCGTCCCCGGCGTCATGCGGGCCACCGCCCAGCGGCACGAATTCGTATTCGCAGCGATTGATGTCGGGCGGCAGGATGCTGAGCTTCATATCACGGCACTCGGCGATCATGGTCACGACCTTGTCGGTCTTGTCCATATCCGCCGACA
>CAKKQL010000046.1 GCA_919902095.1 Acidiferrobacterales bacterium | reverse complement strand
CCCAGGCGCTGTTCGGCACGATTCTGCTGTACTTCGCCGCCGAGCGCGTGATCGCGGTCGCCGACGAGGCGCTCTTATGGAACGTGCTCTACAGCTCGGCCGCGAGCCTGGAGCCGACGGTGCTCACCATCGCGTTCGTGTTCCTGCTGGTCGGCTATGGCACCAAGGTCGGTCTGGTGCCGCTGCACAACTGGCTGCCGGACGCACACTCCGAAGGCCCGACACCGATGTCGGCGATTCTCTCGGGCCTGTTGCTCAACGTCGCGCTGTACGCGCTGGTGCGCGTGAAGATGATCGTGGACGGCTCGATCCACTCGAACCTCGCCGGCTACCTGATGATGGGCTTCGGGATGCTGTCGTTCATGGTCGCGAGCCTGTTTCTGCACCGCCAGCGCGACATCAAGCGCATGTTCAGCTATTCGTCCATCGAGCACATGGGGCTCATGACCTTCGCCTTCGGCCTCGGCGGGCCGCTGGCGACATTCGCCGCGCTGTTGCACATGACCGTGCACTCGCTCACCAAGAGCGCCATCTTCATCACCGTCGGCCACGCCGCGCAGATCGCCAAGACCCAGAGCATCGAAAAAATCCGCGGCCTCATCCGCACCCAGCCCGCCGTCGGCTGGGGGTTGCTCATCGGCACCGTCGCGATTGCCGGCTTCCCGCCGTTCGGCGTGTTCACCAGCGAATTCCTGGTGCTGACCGCGACCATGAAGTCCTGGCCCTGGCTCACGTTGCCGCTGCTGGTGGGACTCGGCATCGCCTTCGCGGGACTCTTTCGCCACCTGCACCCGATGGTGTACGGCGACGCGCCCGAGGGCCAGATGCCGGTGCGCGCCAACATGTTGCCGGTGATGGTGCAATTAGCGTTCGTGCTCTGGCTCGGCCTCGCGATCCCGACGTTCCTGGCCAACTGGTTCAACGAAGCGACCAAGCTCATTTCCGGGAGCGTGCCGCTGTGACCGCCGCCTGGATCAATGCCTTCCTCGGCCGCCTCGAGGCGCGCGACGTGCAGGTGCGCGAGGAATCCGCGCCGGGACTGGCGCCCGCGCGCCTGTATGTGGTCCGCGCGGACGACTGGGGCATGTTCGCGCACGAAGCGAAGAACTGGGAATGCCGCTGGGTCGCCGGCTGGGGCGAGGACGCAGGCGAAACCGCAACCGCGCCTGATCTTATGGCAGGACGAACGAGCGAAGCGAGTAGGGCTTCGATTACGTCGCGCGGCCCTGCTGATGTGCAGGATGCACAAATGCCGCGAAGGCCAGGGAGGGCCGGGAGCGGCCTCGATCCCATCGGCGAGGATATTCTGGTGAACGCCGCGTTCGAGAAAGACGGCGCCTATGTGATCGCGCGCACGCAGGTAAAGCGCGCCACGCCCATCCTGCCGTCGCACACGCCGTACTATCCGGGCGCCGACCGCCCGGAACGGCACATCCAGGACATGCTCGGCGTCGCCTTCACCGACCATCCCGACGCGCGCCGCTGGACGCGCCACCAAGCATGGACGGACTCGGAGTATCCGTTGCGCAAGGACTTCCCGGCTGCGGGCCGGGTTACCGGGGCCACCCCGCCGGACGATACTTACAAATTCCTCTACGCCCAGGGTGCGGGCGTATACGAAATCCCCGTCGGTCCGGTGCACGCCGGCATCATCGAGCCGGGGCATTTTCGCTTCCAGGCGGTGGGCGAGACCGTGCTCAACCTCGAGGAGCACTTGGGCTACACACACAAAGGCATCGAGAAAATCGCCGAGGGCCGCGACCCCGAAGGTCTGGCGCGCCTGGCCGGGCGCGTCTCGGGCGACACGACCGTGGCGCATACCTGGGCGGCGTGCATGGCGATGGAAAAAGCCGGCGGCGTCGCGGTGCCGGCGCGCGCGCTCACGCTGCGCGCCGTGATGTGCGAGCGCGAGCGCGTAGCGAATCACCTGGGCGACCTCGGCGCGATTCTGAACGACGTCGCCTTCAGCTTCGGTTTCTACCAGTTCGGGCGCCTGCGCGAAGACTGGCAGCGGCTGTCGCGCGAGGTCTTCGGCCACCGCTTCATGATGGACCGCGTGGTGCCGGGCGGCGTGGGCGTGAACCTCACCGACCAACACGCCATCGCCATGCTGGCGGAGATCACGGCCATGCGTCCCGAGGTCGAGAGCCTCGCGGCCATCGCCGACGATACCGCCTCGGTCGAAGATCGTCTGGTGACGACCGGTTATCTCGCGCCGGAAACGGCCAAGGCCTTCGGCTGTCTCGGCTACGTCGGCAGGGCGAGCGGCCAGGGTTTCGATGTCCGACGCGACGCACCCTACGCACCTTACGATAAGCTCGCCGTGGAAGTGCCGGTCTATCAGTACGGCGACGTGGCCGCACGCATGAAGGTGCGGGCACAGGAAATCCTGATTGCCTTCACCCTGCTCGAAAAGCTGTTGGCGGACGTACCGGTGACACCGCTGCGCGCCGATTGGAAAGCGCCGGCTGAGGGCGCCGAAGGTTTGGGCATCGTCGAGGGCTGGCGCGGCGAGATTCTGACTTATGTACGCTTCGGCGCCGACGGAAAGATTGCGCGCTTCTTCCCGCGCGATCCATCGTGGACCACCTGGCCGGCGCTCGAAAAACTTACCCGCGACAACATCGTTCCGGATTTCCCGGTGTGCAACAAATCCGTGAATGGGTCGTACTCAGGCCATGATTTATGATTTATGAGTTTTTGACGCAAAGTCGCAAAGACGCAAAGATGTTTTCGATCTTATTCGTGCATTTCTTTGCGTCTTTGCGTCTCTGCGTCAAACGATCATATAAAACATGTTACGAATTCTGAGCAAAATTCAACGTATCGGCATCGTTACCGAGCGACTGCCGAAGATCGACGAACCGGCGCTGGCCGAGGTCGGCGTGCAGCTGAAAGCGCGCGTCGGCGAATTGTTCGGCGGCAGCCTCGCGATCCGCGAGGTGGACGCCGGCTCGTGCAACGGCTGCGAGCTGGAAATCCATGCGCTCAACAACCCCTACTACGGCATCGAGCGCTACGGCGTGCATTTCGTCGCCAGCCCGCGCCACGCCGACATGCTATTGGTCACCGGCCCGGTGTCGCGGCACATGGAGGCGGCGCTGAAGCGCACCTACGACGCCACGCCCGAGCCCAAGCTTGTCATCGCGGTCGGCGAGTGCGGCGCCCACGGCGGCGAGTTCGGCGTGTCCTACGCCTCCTGCGGCGCGGTGGCGAACGTCATCCCGGTGGACGCCGTCATCCGTGGCTGTCCGCCGATGCCGCTTGATCTCATGCGCGGGATACTGGAGGCGATCGGGAAGCATCGAGCGGGAGAGTGATGACGGCGGTGGCACGTCGCTACGCGGGTTCAACTTCCGCATTCGCTCGGCAATAAAAAAGGCCACCGCGAGGGTGGCCCTTTTCATTGCTGGTGGAGGTGGCGGGAGTATTCGCACCATCCATGGCGCTCACCCTCGCGGCAGAGCGCTCGGGCTGCCGTCGCTGTGCTCCGGCGTTCTGTCTCGCTCCTGGCGAGCCTGGTCGACCCGCTACGCGAGTTCGACCCCGCTGCATCATGAGCCAAACAAAAAGCCGCACGAGGCGGCCCTTTGTTTGGCTATGGTGGAGGTGGCGGGAGTCGAACCCGCGTCCGCAAGCCCTACGTCTACG
>CAKKQL010000045.1 GCA_919902095.1 Acidiferrobacterales bacterium | reverse complement strand
GCCCTGCTTCGCTCGTCTTGCCATCATAAACGTGCGTCTGCGCCGCCGAACGCCCAGCCACGGAAGGCCGGGCCGGGGCAAATCGAGGTCAAAACCGCTTCGCCAGGGATGGCAGGCACGGATGAACGAATGGCGGAGAGGGAGGGATTCGAACCCCCGTGGGGCTTGCGCCCCCATCTGATTTCGAGTCAGCGCCGTTATGACCGCTTCGGTACCTCTCCGGGGCGCTGAAGCTTACGCGAGTCTGTTTTACGAAACAACGGGTTCCGAGTGCTGGTGCCGCACGACAGCCGACCGTGACAGCGGAACGACATGACGCTAGGCTTGCCTCCATGCGTAGCCGGATTCCCGCCGACGTGCGCCGCCCGCCCTATCGGGCCCTTCTCGCCCTGCTTCCGTTTCTGCTGCTGTGCTCCTGCTGGTTCTCACAAAACAAGCTGCAATCCGTCAAGGCCGCCGGCGAATTGGTCGTGCTCACGCGCGTGAGCCCCACGACTTATTATGAAAACCCGGAGGGCCCGGCCGGTTTCGAGTACGACCTTGCGCGCGCGTTTGCCGACCATCTCGGCGTGCGCCTGCGGTTGGTACTGGCGGACAAGTTTGCCGACGTTATCCCGCGGCTCACCAACGGCGAAGCCGACTTGGCCGCCGCCGGCATCACGGTGACCGAAAACCGCCGCGCGCACGTGAAGTTTTCCCCGCCGTACCAGGAAATCCGTCAGCAGGTGGTGTATCGCCTGGGCACACCGCGTCCGGTCGGCGTTCAGGAACTGATCGGGCGCCGGATCGAGATTCACGCCGGCACGAGCTACGTCGATCGCCTGGAAGAACTCAAACGGGATGACCCGACGCTTGAATGGATCGAGACCGAGGAATACGAGACCGAAGCGCTGTTGCAAATGGTATGGGATGGCCTGCTCGAAATCACCGTCGCCGACTCCAACATCGTCGCGCTCAACCGCCAGTTCTTTCCCGAGCTGCAGGTGGCGTTCGATCTGCAGAAACCGGAATCGCTCGCCTGGGCCTTCCCGCACAACGACGATGCCAGCCTGTACGATGCCGCCGCGCAGTTTCTTGAAAGAATCCGCGCCAGCGGCGAGCTGAATAACCTGCTCGAACGCTATTACGGACCGGCCAGCCGCTCCAATTTCATCAACCTTACGGTGTATCAGGTGCGACTGCAGAACCGCTTGGCGCTTTACCAGCAATTCTTCGAGGACGCCGGCAGGAAACACGGCCTCGACTGGCGACTGCTCGCGGCCATCGGTTACCAGGAATCCTTCTGGGACCCCAAGGCGCAATCGCCGACCGGTGTGCGCGGAATCATGATGCTCACGGAGGAAACCGCGAAACAAATGGGGATCGCCGACCTGCTGGATGCGGAACAAAGCATCGACGGCGGCGCGCGCTACCTGCGCCACCTGATCGACCGGGTGCCCGAGCGCATTACCGGCACGGACCGGCTGTGGCTGGCGCTCGCGGCCTACAACATCGGCCTCTACCACCTCGAAGATGCGCGCATCCTGACGCAGAAACAGGGCGGTGACCCGGACCGCTGGAACGACGTTAAACAGCGCCTGCCGCTGCTCGCAGATCCGGCCTGGGCGGCGAAGACGAAATATGGCGCGGCCCGCGGGCTGGAGCCGGTGGTATTCGTCAACCACGTACGCACGTACTACGACGTGCTGGTCAAGCGCGACGAAGAGGAAAAGGCCAGCCGCTCGACCGACGCGCTCAAGCTCAAGGCGCCGGCACTCTAGCCGGACACGTCAGTCGCGTCGCGACCGGAAAAAGTCCTTCAGCAGCCGGCCGCACTCCTCGCCCAGAACCCCGCTGGTAATTTCCGGGCGGTGATTGAGTGCGGCTGAATCCAGCAACTGGAACACACTGCCGGCCGCGCCGGCCTTTGGGTCGGTCGCGCCGAACACCACCCGCCCCACGCGCGCCTGCACGATGGCGCCGGCGCACATGGCGCACGGCTCAAGCGTGACATAAAGTGTCGCGCCGGAAAGGCGGTAGTTTTTAATCCTCGCGGACGCGGCACGCAGCGCCACTATTTCGGCATGCGCCGTGGGGTCGTTTGCGCGGATCGGCTGGTTCCAGCCCTCGCCGATCACCGCGCCATCCTGCACCACGACCGCGCCGACCGGCACTTCGCCCGCCTCCTGTGCATGCCGCGCCAGCACGAGCGCGCGTTGCATGAACGGCATATCCAATTTGGAATGCGGAATGCGGAATGCGGAATCCAGTGGAAGGTCACGCACACATCCACCCATTCCGCACTCCGCACTCCAAATTCCGCATTCGACTTATTCCCACTCGATGGTCGCCGGCGGCTTGCCGGAGATGTCGTACACCACGCGCGAGACGCCACGCACCTCGTTGATGATGCGGTTGGAGATGGTGGCGAGCACGTCGTAGGGAATGCGCGCCCAGATGGCGGTCATGAAGTCCACGGTCTCGACCGCGCGCAGGGCGATGACGTAATCGTAGGCGCGCGCATCGCCCAGCACCGCGACCGATTTCACCGGCAGGAACACGGCGAACGCCTGGCTGATCTTGTCGTAGAGCTCGGCGCGGTAGAGCTCCTCGAGATAAATCGCGTCCGCCTTGCGCAGCAGGTCGGCGTATTCCTTTTTTACTTCGCCGAGGATGCGCACGCCCAGGCCCGGTCCGGGGAACGGATGGCGGTAGACCATCTGATGCGGCAGCCCCAGCTCCGTGCCGATGGCCCGCACCTCGTCCTTGAACAGCTCGCGCAGCGGTTCGAGGAGCTTGAGCTGCATGCGTTCGGGCAGTCCGCCGACATTGTGATGTGACTTGATGACGTGCGCCTTGCGGGTCTTGGCCGCGGCGGATTCGATCACGTCCGGATAAATCGTGCCTTGGGCAAGCCATTTGGAATTCTTGATCTTGGCCGCCTCGGCCTCGAACACCTCGATGAACACGCGCCCGATGATTTTGCGCTTCTGCTCCGGATCGGCCACGCCCTTGAGCGCGGAGAGAAAACGGTCCACGGCGTCCACGCGGATTACCTTCACGCCCATGTGGCGCGCGAAAGTGTCCATCACCTGATCGCCCTCGTTCTGCCGCAGCAGGCCGTTGTCGACGAAGATGCAGGTGAGTTGCTTGCCGATGGCGCGGTGCAACAGCGCCGCCACGACCGAGGAATCCACGCCGCCGGAAAGACCCAGCATCACCTCGTCCCGTCCCACCTGGGCGCGCACGGACGCGACCATGCTCTCGACGATGTTGCCCGGGGTCCACAGCGAACTGCACCCGCAGATGTCGTGCACGAAGCGCTGCAGGATAGCGCGCCCCTGGGTGGTGTGCGTGACTTCGAGATGGAACTGCACGCCGTAGAAACCGCGGGCCTCGTCCGCAATACCCGCGAGCGGCGCGTGATCGGTGGCGGCGATGATTTTGAATCCGGACGGCAACTTTGTGACGCGGTCGCCATGGCTCATCCACACGTGCAGCCATTCGGCGCCGCTGTCGTCCTTCTCGTCGCGCAGGTCGTGAAACAGCTTCGAGTGGCCGTGCATGCGTACGCGCGCATAGCCGAATTCGCGCTTGTCCGAGCTTTCGACCTGTCCGCCGAGTTGCGCCGCCATGGTCTGCTGGCCGTAGCAGATGCCGAGAATCGGGATCTTCATGTCGAAGATCTCCTGCGGTGCGCGCGGGGCCTCCGCC
>CAKKQL010000044.1 GCA_919902095.1 Acidiferrobacterales bacterium | reverse complement strand
TCGAAATCTATTCCGCGCAGGGCAACCTGCTGCCGCGCACCATGAACGAGCTCTATCGCCACCTGCGCGATTTTTTCGTCGTCGAGATGGACGGCTCGGCAACTGCTCCCGGCGTTGCTCTACCTCCTCCATCCCTGGAGTCGAAACTCGCCGCCTGCGGCGCGCTCGAGATTTTCACCGACGACCTG
This sequence comes from Acidiferrobacterales bacterium, assembly GCA_919902095.1. The sequence continues at coordinate 5,940 of CAKKQL010000044.1, read as the reverse complement.
GGCGAGGTCCGCTCGCTGGTGGTGGACGACGCCTACAAGGGCCGCGGCCTCGGCCGGCTGCTCGTCGAGCGCCTCGCCGAGGAGGCGCGCGCAATCGGGCTAAAGCGCCTCATGGCCCTGACCTACGTACCGGAATTTTTCCACAAGCTCGGCTTCAAGACCGTGTCCAAAGACACGTTACCGGAAAAGGTCTGGAGCGTGTGCGTGAAGTGCTACAAGTTCAACCACTGCGACGAAATCGCGGTATTGCTGGAACTCAAGTAACGGCACCGCGGGGGAAAACGCCATCCCGACAGCGGCGGCGCGCCCCGACCGGGGCCGGTGGTTAAGCTACAATTATTACTACCTGGTTTTCTCCGCAGCCTCCCGGGAGGACGCAGCGCGCGAGGCGAAATCCGCCATGACACAGACCTATCATCACGCACTGCCGACCGGTACTCGCATCGAGTCCTACGAAATCCGCAATACCCTGGGCATCGGGGCGTTCGGCATTACCTATAAGGCCTATGACCACTCGCTCGACCGGGTCGTCGCCATCAAGGAATACCTGCCGGACGGGCTCGCGGTGCGCGTTGCCGACGGCACGACAGTATCGCCAAAATCCGAGGGTGAAGCGAAAGGTTATCGCTACGGCCTCAAACGCTTTCTGGACGAGGCCCGCACGCTGGCCAAGTTCCACGAGCCCCACATCGTCCGCATCATTACCTACATGGAGGCGCACGGCACCGCCTATTTCGTGATGGACTACGAGGATGGCGTGTCCCTGGACAAGCGTCTGCAGGCGGTCGGTATCCTGGCGGAGGAGGAAATCCGGGGAATCGTCATCCCCATCCTGCGCAGCCTGCGCGGCGTGCACGCGCAGAATTTCCTGCACCGCGACATCAAGCCGGCGAACATCTACCTCCGCCGCGACCGCTCACCCGTGCTGCTCGACTTCGGCGCCGCGCGCCAAGCCATGGGGGAGTACGGACGCAACGCCACCGGTTTCGTGACGCCGGGCTACGCGCCGTTCGAGCAATACCTCGCGGACAACAAACAGGGCCCCTGGTCGGACATCTACGCCATCGGCGCCACCATCTACCACTGCATCACGGGGGTCGCCCCGATCGCCTCGACCGAACGCATCGCGGCGATCCACGACAGGGAACCGGACCCGCTCTCCGGGATAGAAGGATCGCTGCGCAGCCGATACAGCCCCGCCCTCCTGGATGCCATGATGTGGATGCTCCAACCCATGCCCAAGGACCGTCCGCAGTCGGTGGACGAGGCGCTGACGGCGCTTGCCGCCGGTGTCGCGGCCGACAAGGCCGAGCCGACAAAGCAAGCAGATGCGGGCAACGGGAAGACCGTCGCGGTTGACAAACTCTACCTCGATGTCGAAGCGGCCCTGGCGGATACACAAACGCTGCGGCTGGCCACAAACGAGGTCGCCCAGAAACCGGGGCAAACCCAAACGACCCCGGACGAGGCTTTAAACCATCCCGAAAGCCTGGCACGACATGTGTTCGCGGCAATCCGCAGAATGCTGGGTGACAGGAAACGGCGCTTGGCGCTGGCCGCGCTGGCGGGCGTTGCGGTGGTCGTTGCGATCGTTATTTTCCTCAAACCCCTCTCTTCGACCGCGCCAACGGCGGCCACCGATTCCAGATCGTCGGCCGTTCCCGTCGCCCCCGCTCTTCCGCCGCTGTTGAAACAGGCGGAGGGCGCGATCACGGCGGGCAACTGGAAGCAAGTCGCGCAGCTCGCGGGTGACGCGCTCAGGGAAAACCCGAAGAATGCCGAGGCGCTGCTGCTCAAGGGGCATATCGCCTGGCTGCGGGACAGGCAGCCCGCGGCGGCGGTCCGCCACTACGACGAGGCGCTGCGCCTCCAGCCGGCTCTCAAGACCGATGTGCGGATGCTCGCCAATCTGGTGAGGTCGCTGGAAGCCGTGGGTCCGCCCGCGGCCGAGCTGCTCGAGCGCCATCCCTCTCCGCCGGCGATCAAGCTGCTCGCCGAGCGCACCGGCAAACCGGGCTTCGCGGGCCGCAATACGGCGGCAGAGATTCTTGCCAAATGGCGCGAGCAGAAAAGAATCAACGAGGGCAAGCGGGCACTGCTCGATCTGGAGGAGGCGCCCGAGTGCCCGCAACGACGCAGCGCCATCGCCAAGATTCACGAGTTGAAACTGACGCAGGCGCTGCCGATGTTGAAAAAAATGGCCAACGTCAGCTTCCTCGAGCGCGTTTTTTCGAACCACCCGAATGCCTGTCTGTTCGACGAGGCCAAGAAAACAATCGATGTCCTCGAAGGCAAAACCGGTTAGGCCCGGCCATGCCGCGTCCGATTGTGGAATCCGGAATATCGAATAGAATACGCCGCCATGCCTGACACGCGCCCAAACACTTCGCGTATCTTCATCTGGCTGCTGGCCGCGCTGTTCCTGCTGGCGCAGACCGGCGCTTTGGCGCACGAATACGACCACGCGCTGCACAAGCACAACGTCCCGTGCGCGCAGCATTTCTTCGCCGGTGGCTTGGATACGGCGGTCGCCGCCAAGGCCCTGTCCTTCGTTACGACCGCCACGACCGTCGTGGCCGTTCGTCTTCCGTCATACCCTCTTCCGTCACAGCCCACGGCAGCCTACGCCGTGCGCGCTCCTCCCCGCGCTGTTTAAGCCGTTCCCGATCTGACCCGCCCGGGCGTGTTTTCGCCCGGCGTTTCGCGTTTCGCCGGCCGTCTGGCCGACACAAAATTTCTTGGAGGTAATGCTATGTCACGCACATTGCTGAGTCTGGCCATCGCGCTGGCCCTGACCACACCGGCTTACGCACAGTCACCGGAGCTGACGGAGCTGCGCGAGGAACTGAATCGCATGAAACAAAACTATGAGAATCGTATCCGCCAACTTGAAGAGCGGCTGAACCGCGTCGAGCCGGCGATCGCGGCCAAGCAGCCGGAAACGCCGGCCGCCACGGCGCGCGCCGACGCCGGTCGCGGCCTTCACGGCGCCAACGTCGGTCTGGTGCTGAACGCGCGCTATGCCTCGCTCAAGCGCGATCCCGCGACGTACGCCCTGCCCGGCTTTCTCCTGCCGAAGGAGGCCGGACCCGGGCAACGGGGGCTGGCGCTCGGGGAGAGCGAGCTTGCCGTCGAGGGCAATATCGATCCGTATTTCTTCGGCAGCGCCACGCTCGCCTACGCCACGGAGGGCGCCGAGACCAAGACTCACCTTGAAGAAGCCTACATCGCCACCACCGCGCTGCCGCATGGCTTCACCGTCAAAGGCGGGCGCTTCAACTCGCGCATCGGTTACCTCAACGAGTTCCATCGCCACGCCGACGACTTCACCGACCGGCCGCTGCCGTACCGCGCCATGCTCGCCAACCGCGGCGGCGATGCGGGGGTGTACGCCGACGACGGCCTGCAAGTTCGATGGGTCGCACCCACCGAAACGTTTTTCGAGCTTGGGGCGGAATTGTTCCGAGGCGAAAGCTTCCCGGCCGGGGGCGCCAAACGCGACGGCCAGGGGGTACACACGGTATTTGCGCACGTCGGCGGTGACATCGGCCAGGAACACAGCTGGCGCGCCGGGCTGTCGGCGCTTAACGCCAAGGCCGATGCACGCGCGAGCGGCGAGAACCGCTTCACCGGCGACAGCCGCCTGTGGGTCGCCGACCTCGTCTGGAAATGGGCGCCGGACGGCAACCCGCGCGCGCGCCAGCTCAAGCTGCAGGCGGAGTATTTCCGGCGCAACGAGCAGGGCCTGTTCAACAGCGAGGGCTACGCCGGCACGCAAAACGGCTGGTACGCGCAGGCGGTGTACCGGTTCGTGCCGCGCTGGAGTGCCGGCCTGCGCGAAGACCGGCTCTCAAGCAACAACCGCGGCGGCACCGTCGCCGGCAGCACGCTCGACAGCCTCGGCCACACGCCGCGGCGCACGAGCCTGATGCTGGACTACGCGCCGAGCGAGTTCTCGCGCCTGCGGCTTCAGTACAACCGCGACCAGTCGCAGGCCGAGGCCGACAACCAGTGGTACCTGCAATACATCATGAGTCTGGGCGCGCACCGCGCGCATTCCTATTAAGGAGACGCCATGAAGCACCTCGTGCTGCTGTGTCTGATGTTTCTCGCCGCCCCGGCCCAGGCGGCGTTGAAGGTGTTCGCCTGCGAACCGGAATGGGGCGCGCTCGCGACCGAGCTCGGTGGCGACAAGGTGGCGGTGTATACCGCCACCAGCGCGCGTCAGGACCCGCACACCATCGAGGCACGGCCGAGCCTGATCGCGCGCGTGCGCAGCGCCGACTTGGTGGTGTGCACCGGCGCCGAACTCGAGGGCGGCTGGCTGCCGCTGCTGCTGCGCTCGGCCGGCAACCCACACGTGCAGCCGGGCACGCCGGGCTTCTTTGCCGCCGCCGATTACGTCGCACTGCTGGACGTGCCGGCGAACGTGGACCGCGCGCTCGGCGACCTCCACGCCGCCGGCAACCCGCACCTGCACACCGATGCGCGCAACATCGCGCGCGTGGCCGAGGCGCTCGTGCAGCGCCTGGCCGAACTCGATCCAGCGCAAGCGGCGCACTACCAGGCGCGTTACCGCGATTTCAGCACGCGCTGGACCGCGGCGATTGCGCGCTGGGCACAAACCGCCGCACCGCTCAAAGGCGTCGCGGTCGTGAGCCAGCACCAGGGCGGCTGGACCTACCTCATCCGTTGGCTGGGCTTAAGCGAAGTCGCGGTGCTCGAACCCAAGCCTGGCGTGCCGGCAAGCGCGGCGCATCTCACGCAGGTGCTTGCCCGTCTCAAGACGCAGCCGGCGAAAATGGTGCTGCGCGCGGCGTATCAGGATGGCAAACCGTCCGAATGGCTCGCGCAGCAATCCGGCATCCGCGCCGTGGTGTTGCCGTACACGGTCGGCGGCAGTGAGCGCGCCACGGACCTCTTCGGGTTGTTTGATGACACGATCACGCGCTTGTTGGAGGCCAACCGATGAACCTGGATGTGCTGAATCCGGCGATCCTGCTGCCGGCGCTTGTTGCCGGTCTGCTGGTGATCTCGACACACGTGCCGCTTGGACAGGAAGTTCTCCGGCGCGGCATCGTCTTCATCGATATCGCGGTGGCGCAAATCGCCGGTCTCGGCGTGATCGCGGCCCATGGCCTCGGCTGGACGCCGCAGGGTATCGGCGTGCAACTGGCCGCGGCGGGCGCGGCGTTGCTGGGCGCACTGGTGTTGAGCTGGTGCGAAAAACGCTGGCCACAGACTCAGGAGGCGCTCATCGGCGCCGTCTTCGTGCTCGCGGCCAGCGCCGGCGTGTTGCTGCTGAGTCACGACCCGCACGCGGGCGAGCAACTCAAGGAACTGCTGGTCGGGCAGATTCTGTGGGTATCGGCGCCGATGCTGACGACCGTCGCCGTGGTTTATGCCGGCGTACTCGCGCTCTGGTTCACGCTGCGCCAGCGTTTCGGGCGCATGGGTTTCTACGTGCTGTTCGCGATCAGCGTCACGGCATCGGTCCAGCTTGTCGGCATATATCTGGTGTTCGCCAGCCTCATCATCCCGGCGCTCGCGACACGAGAGATGACCGGCGCGAAAAAGTTAATGGTGGGATACGCAATCGGAGTTGGCGGCTATGTCGCCGGCATCGCCGCCTCGGCGCTGTTCGACCTGCCGACGGGCGCCGTTACCGTATGGACGTTGGCGCTGGCGGCGTTGTTGGTGGCAGGAACGGCGGGGCGTCGGGCGAGCCAGCCTTGAAGCTACCCTACTTCTTCGAGCATTTCCCGTGTTTGCGCATGCCCTGGCACACGCCGTAGAGGTAAAGCGAGTGGTCCTCGACCACGAACCCGGCGATCGAAGCCACCTTGAGCTGGCGTTCCTCGATGGCGATGTCTTGGAACTCGAAGATCTTGCCGCACTCGATGCACACCATGTGGTCATGGTGGCTCCCCTGATTGATCT